>JARGFV010000159.1 GCA_029210545.1 bacterium | reverse complement strand
GTGTTATTATTTTACTTTTTATAACAATGTTTGAAATTATACAATAAAAATATTTTGGCTTTTGATAATAAGTGCCTGAAATCCCTTGTACGACATCCGGGCCGAACGCTTGTCCGCCTCGATCTTGAAGGGAAGGACCGTTTTGGTTATCATATTCTCACTTTTTTGGTTATTTGCGGAAAGTTCCGTCGGTTTACGTAACTTACCCAGCCAACAAGGTTTTTTTACCCCAAGAATCGCCAAAAATACAATCAATCGCGATTCTGGGGTGAAAGATTTGCCTATAATGTTACATTATTGTAATATATTAAAGTTTTTTACATATCGTGCATCATCGAATTGCATTACGCTGCTAGGAGTCTGTGCCCTCCCTGTTAAAAAACAGGGAGGTTCTCCGACAGACTCCTAGACAGATGGCCAGGAGGGTTTTATGAAGTACAAGCGCCACTACTCTTTCGAAGCTCTACTGGCCATGATGGCTTTCGGTCTTGTCATCGGCATCATTTTTCCCATCGTGGTCAACCCCTTCGTCGATTGGATTCCAGGAAGGAATAAGTATTTCGTCATGCTTTGCCTTGTTGCCGGCCTCATCGTCGGCGCGACCAGTTATGCCATCACCTGGTCCTTACTGCTCCGAAGGGTCAAATCCATGGCTGTCTCCCTGAACGAAACGTGCATCAAAGAGGGTGATCTGACATTTCGTCTGCCGGAAGTGTCAGGCGACATCATCGGACTCGTCGCTCGCCGTTTTAACGAGAATATCGCACATCTTCAGCAGGTCGTTTTTGCCATCATTGCGAGCAGGAGGTCGATGGAAGCCACCCTTCAAAACCTCAACGAACGGTTATCCCAGATCGAGACCCTCGTGAACGGTTACGAAACCAAAGTCCTGGACGTCCAGTCCGGGGTCCACGAGATGATCGGATCAACAGATAATATAGTATCACAGGCCTCCTCACTTTCGGACGCTTCCCAGGAGACTTCTTCCTCCATTTTGGAGCAGCAGTCAAACATTGCCCATATCGAATCCCAGACCGACGAGGTGGCTGCCTATATTATTGAGATCACTTCCGCACTTGAAGAACTTGAAGCATCCATTCGACACGTCAGTGAAAATGCGTCAACCGTGTCTACTTCCTCGGAATCGACCATGGGCCTGGTGAACAACATGGCTGCTCTCGTTGACCAGATCCAGGACATCGTAAAAGAAACGGAAGAATATTCCAGCAAGATGGTCGAGAACGCCAGAAACGGCAAGGAAAAGGTTTCGAAAGTATCCGCCTTCATGGATGAGATAAACATCAAAAGTAAAGAGCTTGGGGCAATATTTGACAAGCTCAAGGAGCACTCAGAGTCCATAGGAAAGATCATTTCCACCATGGAGGACATTGGTGACCAGACCGGCCTGCTGGCCCTCAACGCATCCATCATTGCCGCTCAGGCAGGGGAAGAGGGAAGATCGTTCGCCGTTGTGGCCAGTGAGATCAGGGATCTATCAGATCGAACATCCGACTCCGCCAGGGATGTGGGCGGAATCCTGAAACAAGTACAGTCCGGCATCGGCACGGCTCACAGCGCGCTGGTCGAGAACCTCAACAGTCTTTCTAACGGTGTGTTGCTGTCGACCGACTCAGGCAAGGCACTCGACACCATACTCGGCATGGTCGACCAGACCAGGGTACGGGTATCATCCATCGGCAATTTGATGGGAGAGCAGGGCATTCATTTCAGGGAGATATCGGGCGCCATGCACGGCGTGTCGGAAATGACCCGTTCCGTTGCCAACGCTGTGAAAGAACAGAAATCTGGTATCGAACAGATCAGGTTGACCTCTACTCACATCAATGAACTTGCATGTTCGGTAAAGGGAGCCTTAAAAGAACAGAGAGAGGTGGCCCTGCAGATCTCCAATACGACATCTACCTTGGACAGCATGGCCCACAGTGTGGATGGCCTCTCCAAAACGCAGGCATCACAGATGGATAATATAAACAGGATCGTTGAGGGTATCAGGGGTCTTTTCGAGGAGGAGAAAATCATCATCGCCCGTGTTTCCGACGACCGGAGTGAAACAATGAAATCGCTTGCCGAACTTTCTGGAGAGATCGACAGGTTTGTTGTTTGAGAAAATGCCGAATCCAGGGCCGCTGAGAAATTGTTTTTCTTAGTTCTTGGCACATAGCTCCTGGTAATTGCTGTCAGCTGTCAGCCCTAAGCTGACAGCCTACCAGTTGTCGGTGTTGAATTCCTCGCTGCCCTCCCAGCACTCCTTGCCGCAGAAATAAACCGGATTGGATGACGCGCAGGAGCTGTCCATGGACATTTCGTAGGGCTTGCCCTCGATGACCTTCCCGCACTGGACGCAGTAAGTCAGAACGGTCCCGAAGGTTTCCATTTTCGAGCCTTTTGTTCCTGTGGTCATGGTTTTTCCTCCATCAATTGACGGGAGGAAAAACAGGTTCCGTGTTTTGGGTTTTGAGTTTTGGGTACCAGACCCCAGACCCTAGACACTTGACCCTGAATTTCCCTCCTCCGTGTCTCCGCGTCCCCGCGTCCCCGCGTCATCAGCCCCGGCCATATAGATCTCTTCATCAATTTTGCCGTCAGCGCTTTCCCCCCCCGGCTTCAGCATCAACACCGTTTTTTTCAGGATCCCGCCAGTCGGGATGGCGATGAGGAGCCCTGCAAATCCGCCCATCTGTCCACCCACGAGGACCGCGATGAGGGTTTCCAGGGGGCTTAAACCCACCCTATTGCCCACGAACCGCGGCGTCAGTACGTAACCCTCGATCAGTTGGGAAACGCCGAAGGTCGCGGCCACGCCGAAGGCAAGCCCCCATCCGCTGAAATCCACCAGGACGACCACCGCCGACGCCAGCAGCCCGATGAGGAAACCCACGTAAGGGATGACGCTCAGGATACCCGCTGTAACCCCGATGACGACTCCGAACCTGAGACCGGTCATCAGCAGCCCCGCCGAATACAAGACAGCAAGCGCAAGAGCCACCAGGATCTGGCCCCGGATAAAACCGCTCAGAACACCGTCTGCCATCCCCAGGTACCCCCGGACCTTGCTTTCGACTGTATCAGGCACAAAGCGGTAAAAATTCTCCCGGATGAGGTCGATATCCCTGAGCATGTAAAAGAAGAACACCGGCACAATGACGAGGTTCACGAAAGCAAGGACGAAACCCAGTATCCCGGAGGTGGCCTTGAAAAGGCCCGACGCCAGGGGACGTATATAATCCATGCCGCCGGACAGGAGGTTTGTTTTAACCTGCTCGATGAGCTCTGGAACGCCATGTGAGGCCGCCGGGAGGACGAAACCCCATCCGGCAAGCTTGTCGATGGCCTTTTGAGCCAGTACCGGCGCCTCGTTGACCAGCGCGACACCCTGTCCCCAGAGGTATGGAATGATGAGGGAAAAAAGAAGGATGATGATAAGTAAAACCAGGATCAGGATCAATATGATGGAGGCGCTTCTCGGTACTTTCCTGTCCTTGAGGTAGTCCACGAGAGGGTCGAGCAGGTAGGCGAGACCAAAGGAAAAAGCAAGGACCTTGAAAGCGCCGGGGGCGAGCCAGATAATGACGCAAAGGGAGGCGAACGTTCCTGTCAGGAATAGATAGAATTTTCTTTCCTCGTCAAGTTGGATCATGGTTCCGACATGCCTCCCTTTGCGAGTGCACAGTGCAGGGTGCAGAGTGCAGAGAGTCAGGTGTGAAAGTAGCAGAGTGAAGGGAGCGGTGGCAAGGGGGGAAAGGGCAGTCCAATGTCCAAAGCCCAAAGTCCAGAGGAAATGCAGGGTTTAGGGTCTGGGGCCTGTCCTGAGCAAGCGTAGCGCGGCGAAGGGTCCGGGGTGAGAACGAGTTTCAGACTTAGTCGCAGACACAGGCTTTCGCTCTGTGGTGATTGCTTTTCAGGGCTTTTACGGCATCCGCCCGAGTTTTCCCCTATTTATCGCCTTTCTCTGTGTCCTTCCACCTTCGCTTAAAGATTCGGTGGACAGGCGCAATAACATCTTTGGGCTTTGGACATTGGACTTTGGACATGAGAAAGCCCCGAACAGGCTGACCTGTTCGGGGCTTTCGAATAAATTCCGGCAACGACCTACTCTCCCACATAGTCGCCCATGCAGTACCATCAGCGCTGAGGGGCTTAACTTCCGAGTTCGGAATGGGGTCGGGTGTATCCCCCTCGCTATAATCGCCGGAAACTCAATTACTATTGTTGATAGATTCGCAAAAAGTCCAATCCGGGACTATTTGCTCAACGGATACCAAAAAGCGCGGTTTTTGGTATCCTCACGGATCAGTGACACGTTTTTGGTCACTGATCCGGGCGCCTTTCCCAGACGCGGTATCTTTGAAAGATGAAGATAAGGCAGTCACCATTTGTCAGGATGACAAAACCTGCCAAAGGTAAGTAGAAAATGGTCAAGCCTCACGACCGATTAGTACCGGTAAGCTGAATGCGTCGCCGCACTTACACACCCGGCCTATCAACCTCGTAGTCTACGAGGGGTCTTAAGTCCGCCCGAAAGCGGAAGGGACATCTCGTCTTAGGGGGGGCTTCCCGCTTAGATGCTTTCAGCGGTTATCCTTTCCGAATGTAGCTACCCAGCAATGCCTCTGGCGAGACAACTGGATCACCAGGGATTCGTCCACTCCGGTCCTCTCGTACTAGGAGCAGCTCCCTTCAAATGTCCTACGCCCACAGCAGATAGGGACCGAACTGTCTCACGACGTTCTAAACCCA
>JARGFV010000158.1 GCA_029210545.1 bacterium | reverse complement strand
GTCCACAGGTCTGAGTTCTCCACATCGTAGCCATCCGTTTGGATCGGGTTCATGGGGTCATAGGGGTTGAACTGGTAGTAATCATGTACCGTCCCCTCCAGCACGTCGATGCGGAACTGGTAGTCACCTCTGATGGTGATGGGAGAACGGGAGGACTTGAGCCTGTTGTTGAGCTTCTCGTTGTCTTTGGACAGGTCGTTCACCTGCTCCTTGAGATTCCCGATCTCCTTTTCGATCTCCTCCTGGGAGAGGGCGAAAGCGGAGAAGGGGATCGCGAGCATAACTACGATGAGCAGTGCGGTTAGCTTTTTCATTGGAATTTCCTCCTTAATCCAGTCTTGATTCAGGTTTCTCAGCAGCCCGGCTTGGTGCCCTTGAGATCATTGGCTTCCTTGACGACGTTCTTCCCGTCCTCGACGACGTACTTGATCTTCACCTCGTCGCCCTCCCAGAGGCGGTCGTCGAGCTTGAAAAGCGCGACGTCGTTCTCGATATAAAAGGTCATCTCTGCACCGTCGATGTCCACGGTGACGGTCCTCTCATCGAGATCGAAGGTTACGATGATTCCCTTGACCTTGATCTTGTCCTCGGCCTGCGCCGCTCCGGAAACGATCGCGAAGCACAGCGTGACCGCCAGCGTCAAAGCCAGAATTTTTGCCGTTTTCATCTTTTCCTCCATGGGTGCTTATCCCTGCTTAAGGGGAGACCGTTCTCCCCTGTCGATAATTTGCTTATGATCATTTTGCCTTGCGGACGCCCACCCGCATGGGATCGCCTTCGTAGCCGAGGGCTTCCCAGTCCATCCTCTTGTCCCTGCCGAAGTGGCAGTCGCCGCAATCGAGGGCCTGCTCCTTGGGAGCGACCTCGTGGTTGATGCTGCCGTAACTCACGGTAGAGACAAAAGTGAACTCACCGCTGTAGGGCAACCCCGAGGATTCTGCGCCTGCCTGCAGGGCGTTTTCCCAGTCGTAGTCGGACCACAGGCCGCCGTAACTCTGAAAGATCAGCAGGTGTTTGAGTTTTGAGTCCATGGGCTGCTTCCCCGTGAACACTTTAAAGGGATAGATCCTGGACCCCTTGTCACTGATGGCGCCCACCGGTTGGGCGATGATCACGGGACCGGAGGTGTCCTTGACCTTGTCACCCTTCAGGTAGCGGCGGGTCTTGCCGTTGTACCAGGCGTACCGTGGCGCGACGTCCCTGGCCCACACGAACGTTCCCTTGTGACGCGCGAAGGTCTCCTTACCGAACTGCTCCGCGGGCTCGATGTCCTGACCCACTGTGGACCAGTCCCAACTCATCTTGGTGGCCTGACCCTTGGAGAAGAAGGGGATGTGGCAGGTCTGGCAAGCCACCGTCCTGGTGTGGATATTGAGCAGGTTCACGCTGTTGGAGTCCCGGTGGGGATCCCGGTGGCAGTCTTCGCAGGCCACCCTGCCGTCGTTGGTGGCCATGAAAGTGGATGCCCCCGCGATGCGGTGGTCCCTGGTGATGTGGCACTCCTGGCAGGTCATGTCGGTGGAACCGCCCATGTGGATGTCGTGCTCGGGTTTCGGCTTGATGAGGCTCGAATCCAGGTCGCCGTGCTTGACGGCATCCCCGCCGCCGGCAAAGAAGTGACATACCCCGCAGTTCTTCCTGTCGGGAGGCCCCACGCTCCTGGCTGCCTCCAGCAGGTCCATCCGGCCATTTTCGAGCATTTTCGGGTCGGGCAGGCCAGCCATGGATTTCTGGTAGTGCCCCTTGCTGGCATGACAGACAAGACAGTCGATCCTGCCGACATCCATCTGCGGGTCGGCCCCGTCCTCCCAGCCGTAACCGGCGTGGCACTTGGTGCAGAATGCGCGGCTGGCCTCGATGTCCACGCAGAAATTGTTGATCAGGTTGGCCTTGCCGTACTCCTTTTTGCTCTTTTCCAAACCATCGATCGTACGGGGCAGGCCCTTCCACTTGTAGTGAGACGTTTCGAGGAAATGTTCGGCCTGCTCCTCGTGGCAGTCGAGACAAGCGGCGGTGACCTCCTCCCCGGTCCTGAAGGGACCTTCGAGATACTCGGTGTGGTCTTCTGAAGCCGTGGCCGGGCTTTGAACAGCCATAACGGCGACCAGGGCAAGGATGATCGTGAGCGGTATACTGATTTTCATGCCAGTCAACCTCCTGCCGCTATTTCATGCGGTTTTTCTGCTGTATTCCTGCCGCTTATGGTTTTGAATAGCCAGAAAGCGGGAAAATTAAAAAAATACAAAACTAGACAACTTAGTATTTTTACAGTTTTTGTATATACGAATTTGATGATAGAGTCAAGTGTGATTTTGTAATTAAGGGGAAGGTCGGAATGGCATTTCTGGATCAAACGATCGTCACGGAATGGCATGAGGTCGCAGGACCCCGGAACTTGCCTTTTTTTGCTTTCAGCGGGTAGTTGATCCTGGCAATTGATAGCGCCAAAGTGCACCTGTGCACCTGATTTTTACTTTCCACATAAGGGAATTACCTTGTGAGCCGCTCACTGGCCATCGCCCTTCTTGTGGGCGCTGCCTTCTGCTGGAGCCTCGGCGGAGCCCTCATCAAGTGGGTCCCCTTGAATGCCATGGCTATCGCGGGAATTCGCAGCGCCCTGGCCGCCGTGGTTGTCTACGCAGCTTTTCCAAGCATGAGGTTCACCTGGTCCAGGTGTCAGCTTTCGGGGGCAGCGGCCTTCGCGGCCACCATGATCAATATTCCTGGGCAACGTACTGACCGCCCTGGTGTGCCTTCCTTTCATGAACCCGGTCTGGACGTTCCTCGCCATCGGAGAGGTGCCGGGCCCCATGGCGGTGATGGGGGGTGTCATTATCCTGGCAGCCATCACTTTCCGGGCGGCGGTGCCCTGGCTGCGGTTGAGGACTGAAAAGACTGAAACGGAGAAAATCGGCTTGTCACGGCGAAGTCCGAAGGACGTAGACGGAAGTGACACGGAGAAGAGCGAAGGACTGGGGGAAGGCACCCATCCCACCGTCATTCCGGACATCACGCCGGGCAAAGGCGTGATGAGCCGGAATCCAGCCCCGCAGTCATTGCGAGCTGATGCTGCGCGAAGCAATCCCCTGTCCTGTAAAAGCAGCAAGAGCTGCTTAACGCAGATAGGATGAAGTAGGCCTGTACCCCCCTGTCAACGGGATGCCAAAAATAGCTCCCAACACTAAACGGGGTCCCGTTGGCCCCAAAGTTACGCACAGACTTTGGTGATCTATCAGCAGTCATTGTAAGGAAAGGGAAAAGCGTGGTTTTCCCTTTCCCCAGGACATTAAGGAGCCAGGAAAAGTCCCGCCTGTCGTGAGCTGGCAACGTGTAGGACGTTACCGACACGTTGCGATGAGTTTTTCGAAATGCCCCTTATTTTGGATGTTTCCTGGAATAATTGGCATTTAGCAGGTGAAATGTGATGGCTATCTACCAGATATGCCATATGTTTCCCCGTTTTTCGCTGAATTACCTTTCGAAAAACTTAAGCCAGGAGTCTGAAACGGATAGTCCGGGCTAGTCGAACGGAGCCTGTCGAGGGGAAGGGCGGCCATCTGCGTTATGGCTTTTGACTCTTTGGAATCTGGAATGTGGAATCTGGAATTTATTTATCCAGCTTTGTAAATTTCGACCCCTCCAGGGTCAAATTGTACATCAGCCCCTTCTGGCCGAAAACGAACGCCACGATGGGGTCCCTTACGTTGGTGGTGTCGATGGAGGCGCCGGCCCCTACCTCGAGGAGGGCCACCGAGCCGTCCACGCCGACCTCCCACCCCTCGCTGTTGCGGAACTTATCCAGGGCCCCGGCAGTAAGGAACACGATGATGATGCTCTTCTTCTGGACACCCAGCTGCAGGCCGATGGAGGCGGCCGCGGTGCTGTAATAGGCAGCTGTTTTGTCCCCGATGCGAAGGGCTCCCTCACCGTACTCTCCCCCGATCCCGAGGCCGGCTTTCACCACCCTGGGAAAGACGAGGTACCCCCTGGAACCGGCCAGGAACTGATCCGCCCCCTTGACCTTCTTGTGGAACTGCTCCAGGGCGACGTTCACGCTGACGTCGATCTCCCTTTTTTCAGCCGCTGAAGCGGCTGAAAAAAGGATGATGAGAAGAATTGCCGTCATAAAGGCTGTCAGAGAAAGATGTGCCAAGGGGCGTTTTCTTATTATCGCGCTCTTCAAATCCAACCTCCTCCATCATTTTTACTATTAAAGAAAGGCGATGGCCTTTTTTAATAGTCGACGTGGCAATCATGGCAAAGGGCTGTCCAGTCGACCCGGTCCAGTCCAACTCTAACTATCCGCACCATAAAATAGTTGTCTCCCTGGACCTGCGCCTGCCGGTGGAAGTGACAGGTGTTGCAGGTGATGAAACCGTCGAAAAGAGGCAGCGTTTCAGGTTCGGTGAAATGTTCCACGTCCCATTTGCCGACGTTGCTCGGGTGATTGTGTCCCTTGAGGGCGTAGATCCGGCAGCAGTCGTAGGGATGGCACATGTGGCAGGTTTCGTCGATCCCATCCATGTGGAGCAGAAGTTCACCGTTTTCAATATCCTCCACAGTCGGGGTGGCGGTATGACAGCTGAGGCACCGGGCAGGCTCCTTGTGGGGATCGAGGATCTCCACCGCCCGGGCAGAGCAGGTCCCCGCGAGCAGGATAAGACCTGAAATCAGGCTGATGACGGCATGTCGATTCATGAGATTCCCCCCTTCCAGGATGTCTGCTGTTGATAGGGTCGCAAAAAGTCCAATCCGGGACTTTTCGCTCCACGGAAAGGGAAAAGCGTGGTTTTCCCTTTCCT
>JARGFV010000157.1 GCA_029210545.1 bacterium | reverse complement strand
CTTTAGTATTCCGCACAAGCGAACGACTCAGCAACGCCGCCGGAACGAAAAAGAACCTCGTGAATAGTCCGGGCTAGCTCTGTGCCCCGCTCCTGTCCTTCTTCCTCCTGGCGCGTCTTTTGATGAGCTGTTCCTCGGTGTCGATACTCAGGGGGATGACCACAACTTCGCACATGGCGTCCCTGATGACCTTCTCCGAGGCGTTGGAGACGAAAAGGTGGGCCCACGCTCCTCCCCGGTGGCTGCCGATGACGATGAGATCGACCTTCTCCTCTTCGGCGACCTTGATGATCTCCCGTGCGGGCGCGCCCATGACAAGCCTGTAAGCTGTCCCGGGAGCGAAATCTTCGACGAATTCAACGAGTTCCTTCCGGGCGACGTCCATGAGCTCTTTTTTCGCCAGGTTGGTGGACATGTGCGGGATGTGGAACCCGGCAAACTCGGCCGGGTCGGGCACGATATGGCACAGGATAAGCTCGTCACCCTCCTGCTGGTAAAATTTGCCCCGCTCGAGGACGATCTCGGAATCCTCGCTCAGGTCGACAGGAACCATTATCTTGCGGCTCAAACCGTCCCCCCTTTCTCCTGCAAAGGAAAAACGCCGCCCAGTGGCGGCGATCAACGGCGATCAGGGTAAGGGGGGTATATACCACACCAGCCGGACGGGAACAACCCGAAATCCATGACCCGTAATCCTCCGGAAACGCACTTCTGGTCGGAACATCGGGGACGGCGGGTGATGTCGATACCGGATAGTCAGCGTACCAGCAAGACCGTTGTGCCAAAAAAGACCCCTCAGGCGCCCCGACCGGGAGCCGGACCTTCCCAGTTGCGGGTTAAGGGTTTTTACCAGTCCATCATATTTTCCCTGAATTTGTGGTAGAATACCGACCCATGGACACAAAAAACTCTCCCGCGACGACGATCTTTTCCCTGGCCCTTGGCACCCTTGCCTGTGCTCTGGCTGCCTTCCCTCCCCAGGCCTCGGCAGGCCCGGTGAATGTGGAAGCCATGAAGCTTCCCCAGCAAGCCGCCGACCCCTACGCTGTCCAGATCTCCCTGGGCCCATGTCACGAGTACGATCCGGTCTACTACGCCCCGGGCGCGGATACCTGTCCGATCCTGGCCTTCAGGGTTCTGGTCCTCAGGTACACCCGCCACGACAACCTTGTGATCGAGGAGCTGCAGTTCTCAGGTGAAGGATGCCGGGAACTCCAGGTGAGGAGCAGTTATTCCGTCAACGGTGTCAGGTTGGGGTATCTCCTGAAGGAGGGGAGCCAGTTCGCCCAGGGGTTGAGCTTCGTCAGGTGGGAGTCCTGGGACAGCTGCGTCATCGAGTCCCGGAAGAAAGAGTTCAGGCTCAAGCTGGGGCGGGACGGTGTGATCACCGCCGAACCGGCCCCGCGCACGGAACCGGCCAACTGATCTCGAGGAACCGGGGATGATCCACCTCCAGGAGGTCCGGTTCAAGTTTCGGGAGTACCCGGAAACCAACGAGTACCCTTTCGGTCTGCCCCTTCTGAAAAACACCCGATCCCTCCCTTTCCTGTTGCCTGTGACCCTCTTTGCCGGGGAGAACGGGACCGGGAAGTCAACGATCCTGCGGGCCATCTGCCGAGCAGCCGGGATCCACATCTGGGAAGAGCAGGGCCGGCGTCGTCACGCCAAAAGCCCCTTTGAAGAAAGACTCCACGATTACCTCCAGGCTTGCTGGTCCAATGGGGCTGTTCCCGGATCCTTCTTCTCCTCCGACATTTTCAGGACCTTCGCTTCCGCTCTCGACGAGTTCGCTGTGTCCGATCCGGGCATCCTGAAATATTTCGGGGGAAGCTCCCTCATGAACCAGTCCCACGGGCAGTCCCTGCTCTCCTTCTTCGGGTCCAGGTACAGTATCGAGGGCCTGTACCTCCTGGACGAACCGGAAACGGCCCTGTCGCCCAGAAGCCAGGTGCGGCTCCTCAAGATCATCAGGGAGGCCGCCTGGCGCGGCCACGCCCAGTTCATCATCGCCAGCCACTCGCCCATCCTCCTGGCCTGCCCCGGCGCCACCGTCTACAGCTTCGACCACCTCCCGCCGAAGGTGGTGGAGTATGAAGAGACGGAATACTACAAGGTTTACAAGGAATTTCTCGAGGACAGGGGGAAATTCCTTGGGCAGGAATCAGGAATCCCTTCGACAGGCTCAGGGCAGGGCAGGAATCAGAAATCAGTTAAAGGCTAAATCAAAAGCACTAACACAGTCGCTCTGTGAGAAAGCTTTTAATTTTGTTCTTAAGCTATTAAGCAGGTGGCTGCGAGTTTTTGACCTTATTCTGATTCCTGGTTTCCGATTCCCGGTTTCTGCTCTTACATGAACCTCTCAAACCGGTCCTTGTCCGCTTTACAGATGGGACACTTTCCGGGGGGATGCTCCCGGGCGCACAGGTAACCGCACACCTTGCACCGCCACACCGGGTAGGCTAATACGTCCGCGCGTACGTCCGTGGATGCGTGAGTCCGTGAATTCAGCTCTTTCGCCCCTTCGCCCCCTCGCCCCCTCGGACGATCTATCCCGTTCGCTCTTCAGCGGCCTTCTCTCCGGGATAGATCGTGCCTCCCTCTTCCCTTCCGCGATCTCGTTTGACACGTAAAGGGCGCAGTAGCAGGCGCCGAACTGGTCGAGATCCGGGTCCCGGTAGTCGCAGGGGCAGATGATGTCCAGGTCCTCATCGCGGGAGCCCCCGGCCAGGCGGCACGGGCAGGAGGGGTAGCCGTAACGGTCGATGTTCACAACAAGTGCCTCGAGGAGTTCCCTGGTGAACTCCTCGTCGGGGTTAAGGTGATACCCTCCTGCTTCAGCGTCTGCGAGAAGCTTGCGGAACATCATTTCGATCCTCCGGGCGGAGGGCTGGCCGGTCATAGCCCCAGGATCTCCTCGAGCCGTTCGGGGTCAAAGCCCGAGAAGCATTCCTGATCGTTGATCACCACGGTCGGGAAAGAGCAGGAGGGGTTCCACTTGCGGACCTCGTCCATGATCGCTTCATGCTCCCTGTCCGGGGCCAGGTCTACATCGACGTAGCTGTATTCGAACCCCTTCTGATCGAGCCATCTTTTCATCCTCCGGCACCACACGCACGTGCTGAGGGTGTAGAGAAAGATCTTCGACCTGTTCTACTTTCATGTTTATCTCCAGTGGTCCAGCTGTCTGCCGGAAATTGAAGGTATTTTGACATCTGCCGGCTTGCAAAGTTTGCTTTTCTGCGTTCTGCGTTCTGCCCTTCCCCTTTGGACTTTGGGCTTTGGGCTTTGGACCGCCCTTCCGCCCTGCGCCCTATTTCATCGACCGTACCCTGACTTCGATGTCACTTTCGTCGGCCAGGAGCTGCAACAGCTTTTTCATGTCGGTGTCGCCGTAATGGTAGGGGTACAGGATCTTCGGGCGGACCATTCTTGCCGCGTCGGCGAACATCTCCGGGGTCATGGTGTAGGGAAGGTTGACTGGCAGGAAGGCGATGTCGACTGGGCCCAGGCTCCTCATGTCGTCGATGTTCTCCGTGTCTCCGGCGATGTACACCCGCTTGTCACCGAAGGAGACGAGGTAGCCGTTGTCCCGGCCCGGCGGGTGGAACGGTTCGTCATTGTCCCTCTTGTGGACAACGTTGTAGGCCGGGACCGCCTCGATGGGAAGGTCCAGGACCGTCAGCTTCTGGCCGTTCTCCATGACCCGGGCACCGCTCAGCGATTCCGCGGCGGCAGGGTTTGCCACAATGACGGTGGTTTTTGTCCGGATCGCCTCAATGGCCTTCATGTCCAGGTGGTCCCCATGTCCGTGGGTGATGAGGATCAGGTCGGCATCGGGCAGACGGTTGTAATCGGTGAGCTTGCTGTAAGGGTCCACGTGGATCACCCTGCCGGCAAAGGTCATCATCAGTGTACCGTGACCGATAAAGGTGATCCCCAGGTCGCCGCCCGAGGTCTTGAAGATATCTTTTTCCAGGGGGTTATCGGCAAATACCATGACTGGAACGGTCACCAGGGCGAGAAAGAAAAGGGCAGCTGCTGTATTCATATATTTTCCTCCCTTGATTTTTCATGAATTCATTCTAGCATGGTTCGATGAACTACATTCAGAAGTCGGTTGGGGCTCCCCGGCAGACTTCTGAATATGGGGCCTACAATGTTATTATAAGATGTGGGTGGCGGCTCGTCCACGCAGACGGGACAATAATTGATGGACTTTTTGCGGGTCCATCAATTCGGGCTGGCGGGGATATGAGGGCGCTGGCAGATGTTTTTCGGGAGGAGCAAATGGTTAACGATCTGACGAGGGTGGATCCGGTTCAGGGTTACAGGGTGCTCCAGGTCATCTGGGGAGGGATGATACTGGGGGTGGGCATTCTTGCAGCGGTAGCGTTGTTCGCCCCTCTGGACTCCCGTGTCGCCGTGTCTGTACCATCAGCCGCCCTGGTTCTCGGCGTCATTGCCGGAGTCCTTTTTGCGGTGCAGCTCAAGATCCGCGAAAATCTCAGCGACAGGAAGCTGTTTCCCCGGATCCTTGACCTGGATTCCTGGGGTCTTGGGTCCGAAGCGGCTATCAGGCTCAAGGAACTGCGTGTGCCCGAACGGGGAGCCCAACTCATTCTCCAGGCCCATGTGATCCTGGGGATCATCACCTGGGCATTGGCCGAGGTAATGGCTGTCCTGGGCCTCATCCTGACCTTCCTGACCGGGGAACCCCGTTTCATGGCGGTGTTCGGTGTCATCGCACTGCTCGAACTGATGTGGTTCCGGCCTGCCCGGAGGACCTACGAGGGTCAGATGGTGAGGTGGGGGAGGTATGTGGAAAGCCATCGAGCGGGACAGGGGGAGCCTCCGCCCGAAGGCTAGCCCGGACTATTCACGAGGTTCTTTTCCGTTCCGGCGGCGTTGCTGAGTCGTTCGCTTGTGCGGAATACTAAA
>JARGFV010000156.1 GCA_029210545.1 bacterium | reverse complement strand
GCTGTTCGGGGAGCAGAGACGGCGAACCAAGGTGATTCCCAGGTTCTTCGATGAGAAAAGCTGTCTGAAGCTGGCCTTCGCCTCCCTGATCAGGGCGGCCAACGGCTTCAGGGCCTTCGCCATGACCGAATTGACGCTGGCACAACTGGAGAGCCTGAGAAAGGAAAGGGACCTGCCGGCGACACCGAGTCTGGATTACGAGCTGGCAAAACAGATCAGGGAGGCAGCATGAGGCCGTCCCTTTTTACACCAACTTTTGGACTTGACCTCAGGATGGATAGGACAGAGGAAATCCAGGATCAATAAGCTTTGAGGAAGGTTTTTCTACATTAACGTATCGTTTCCAAGGTGCATAAGCTGAGCGGAATATAAATTTATCCAGCTACTTATTTAAAGTGCGCACTGCACAGCATTACAAATCTGACATGTTCATTGGCAGTCAAACCTAAGGTTGGGTCAAATGAGTTCATACATATTTCTTTTGATATCGATCTGCCTGGGAATCGCGGGGCAGGTTTTTTTCAAGATGGGTGCCTTGAAAACTGAGACCTTCGGGATTTTCAATCTTTCAACGGTGACCGCCTTTTCCCTGTATTCGGTGGCCGCCGTCTTTTACCTGTTCTCATTGAAGCGGATTCCCCTTTCGGTGGCTTTTCCCAGCGTTTCGATAAGTTACGTCATCATAGCCGTCATTTCCCATTACATGTGGAAGGAACCTTTCGGGTTAAACAAGATCTTGGCCCTTCTCCTGATCATGGCCGGCATAACCCTCCTCCACTGGCCGAAGACTTAAGCGAGCAGCCTTCCACAGACCAGATACGGAGAGGTTGAGGATCCAGAGTTGGGAGTTCCTTATCTCCATGGATATTAAACCGGGAGAAGTCGGGGCGGAGAGGATTTCCGGTGGAAGGGACCTTCAGGTGCCAACAAGGGAGGCTCCGCGTCAACGGAGCACAAAGATCTTCACCTCGTCTCCGCGATAACCCTGATCCGGTGAAAAGCGTGCTATCAACTGCACCCCTTCCCGGCTCTCCCAAGGGCCTTCATACCCGTCGGGAGAAGCCGTAACGATAAAATTGTATCCGATCTTCCTCGCAGCAGCTGGGAGATTCCTCATCATACCGCGAACTTCGGGAGAGTATTTCGGATCATCCTGATAGTAAGCACGTATGTTCACGATCCGGTAGGTCAATCCCCCCTCTGAGCTGTATCGGTCATAGGCAAGACTGAATTCTTCGATCCAGGACACGTTGCGGTCACGATTGTACATGAAGTGTTCACCCCACCTGGCCTGGTCGGTCGCCGGGGTCGCCACCAACCTTGGGAGGTCGATGGCATACCATCCGACGCAAAGTAGCCGGGACCCGGCATGGATGTTGGCCTCGATCCATCTCTGGGCCGCCCTGTCAGCTCGCTTCTCAACGGTAGGGTTGCCCCGCCACGAACCGATGGCCGAAGGTACGGTTCTGGCCCACGGAATCGCAACCAGAGCGGCTGTGATAACAACAGCCGTGATGAACGGTGATATCCGGGTGGGGTGACGACGCCAGGAGGTCAAGTCGGAAATCGAAACCGCGACCATCAGAAGAAGCGCCGGAAGCACCGCATTGTACCAGTATGGCCTCACTTCGAAGAAGAGATAGGCGCCACAGAAGGTGACCGAATAGGCCAGAAGCAGCCGTGATGGGGTATCTCTTCTCCAGATAAAGGCGATGACTGCCGCTGCGACCGCCACAAGGAGGAACCACCCGCCGCTATCGGTGAACCAGGCCACATCGTAACCGGCGGTCATCCCGCCCTGGGCGGCTTTTGAGAAAACAACCTCGATCTGTTCCCTGAAAAAAGCGCCAAAACTGAGGATCGAGTAGGGATTGGCCAGCGAATGCGAGATGAGGATTCCCAGCAGCAGCGTGCCCCAGTTGCGGGACAACAGTCTCTTTCCGATATCCCCAAGGAACGGTCCTCCATCTCCGGGTCGGGTTGCCAGCAGGTGGCCGAGGAACAGGGTTGGCAGAACAAGAATTCCCTGCAGCGGCTTGGCGGCGATGCACAGGCCGGCCATGAGGCCGGACAGCATGTAGACCCTCCGTCCGCTCTTCCCCGGGGAAAAGCCAGCCGCAAAATAGATCGCCGCAAGGGAAAAGAGGCCTTGTACGGTGTCTATCCTGACGGTGAAAGCATTCTGGGTGGCGAGGTCGGCCACGGGGGCGGTTCCGAGGAGGAGGGCGATAAGGGCCACCCTGGAATTAAAGTAACGCGCAGCAAACCGAACCATCATCCACGCCGACGCCAGGATCACGAGCCCATGCATCATCCGGGCAATGAAGTAAAATGAAGCAGGATCGAAGAACACCCGGGAAAGATAGTCTGTCGTCGTCCAACCCAGTACCAGGCTTGTGAACCATTTGAATAACGTGAAAATGATGGCCAGCAGGTAACTGAACAGGGGACCGTATTTGTACCAGTGAGGATCCCATTCACCTGCCACGAAAGAATGGGACAGTTCCACCACATCGTTCTCATCGATGGAATAGTACGGCAGGTCGTGAAGGGCCAGGGGGATTCTTACCAGGAGGGCGAGGAGAAAAACGATCAGCAGCAGCCACAGGGCAGGCATCCCCGGCACTTCGCGTCCGGCCTGTCCATCTTTTTTCCACGGTCCTTTACCTGGCATCAGAATTAATTCTTCCATCCGGCAAAACGCCGTGAAGAAAATACTGACCTCCCAGGGGTAACCACCCCAGCAGGTGCTCTAAGGGCCTGAGAAAACTCAGAGCCGCGGGCAAAAAGAGAGTGTAGCTTCTCCTGTGGACGACCAGGCCTGCCGACCCGAGGAGGTCCGATGCCTCACCGGGACGGATAAGCACTGCATCCTTGTCCAGGGGGCAGGTGCTCACTATCCTCCTCGTCACCGGGTTGTAGGGGTTATGCTCGAAAAAGAAAAGTTCTCCTCCCCCATTGAGCATCCTGGTCATGGACGCCGCCTCCCTGGAACGCTTGTCGGGGTGGATGTGGTGAAATACATTGGCAACGAAGATGAGATCGTATCTGTTCGGGACAGGTCCTTCATCTGATAATAGCTGGAAAAATTCGGCATAAGGGCACCGTTTGGCTGCAACCTCCAGGCTTTTTGCGGAAATGTCGCACCCGGCAAGACGAGCGCCAGGGAACAGTTCCCGCATGGCGGTGATGTTGCGGCCTGTTCCGCACCCGAACTCAAGGATTGATTCAGGCTCGGTCCGGATCAGATCCCTTACGATCCTGGCCTTGTATGAGGCGAAATAGGCGTCATCTCCCTCGAAAAAGGCAAGTTTCTCCATGAGTAGGTCGTCATACTTCTCGGCATGTTCATCGAAATCCACTTTTACGAAGCCCCCTTCACGGCCCGTCGAGGCCTGGGCCCCTACCTTGCCTACTGTTTCCGGCAGCGGGATCGATAAAGGATTCGATGATGGTGACCGGACGCTTTCTGACCTGCCTGTAGATCCTTCCCAGATACTCCCCGATGACCCCCAGGAACAGGGCGTTGAGGGAGATACTCAGGAGAATGAGCGCTGTGGTGGTGGCAAAACCAGGCGGCCAGTCAACACCCAGGAAGATCCTGGCGTACAGGTAGAAGAGGACCCCGGCAACAGTGATGACCGAGATGAAGAGGCCGGAGTAGGTGGCCACCCTCAGGGGGATCACTGAGTGATTCAGGATGCCGTCCAGGGCCAAAGCCAGCAGCTCACTGAAGGAGAATTTGCTTTCACCTCTTTCCCGCAGTGCCCGCGTATATGGAATACCAGTCTGCCTGAATCCGATGGATGCGATTGTCCCCCTGAGATAGGGTCTCGCGTCTTCCATCTCCACCAAGACATCTACTACGGAACGGTCTACAAGCCGAAAGTCACCGGCGTCGAGGGGAAGTTCGTCCTCGCTGAGCATGTTAATGACCCGGTAGAAAGTCTTCCTTGCCCCGTTGAGGAACCACGATTCCTTCCTCTCCCGCCTGATCCCGTAAACGACATGGTAACCCGATCGCCACTCCCTGATGAACTCTGGGATCAGTTCCGGGGGGTCCTGAAGATCGCAGTCCAACTGGATGACCGCATCTCCCCTCGCCTTGCAGTATCCAGTATAGATGGATGGCTGAAACCCGAAATTTCTCGAGAACCTGAATATGCGGACCCGGTCATCGGCAGCGGCGAGTTCCGAGAGGATCCGGAAACTGGAATCCTCACTATGGTTGTCGGTGAACAGCAATTCGAAGTCGTACAGGTCGCCAAGGGAAGTGGTGATCTCGGTCACTTTTTCGTAAAGAGGCCTGATATTTTCCTCTTCGTTGTATACCGGGATCAAAAAGGTGATGAGCTTTCTATCCATCACGATCCTTTCGCTTTTGCCGCGATCCATCATCTCGCACAAGTTCTGACTCCTCCATTAGCCTGATCCCCTCGCTAAGGGGTACCTTCGGAATCCAACCTGGAACCGGATCACCCAGGGTCCAGGGCTCCATGACTTCCCTGGATCGGTAGGGCCGCCCACCCCATTCCACAGGCGCACTGGTACCCGTAACCCGGCAGTAGATCTCTACGACCTCCTTGAGGGGATGCCTTTCCCCAGACGATGCGGCGTACCTCTCATGGTCTTTGACCTTTCCGGCCATGAGCCTCCCCGCACACAACACATAGGCATCCGTCACGTCTTCGATGTAAACCAGATCCAGAAGCTGTTCGCCGGGTGACATGGCGAGAGGCTCTCCGGTACGCTGGGTTTTCCTCAACTGGTTGAAGACCTTCGGCCTGGGATCCCGGGGACCGTAAGTGTCAAACAGGACGAGGGTAATCCCTGAAAAGCCCTTCACCCTGATGTAATAGAACAGGATCGATTCAAAGGCCTGTTTTGTCGAGGCGTACAGGTTCGTCGGATCGTAATCGCTGTCACCGTAATGCTGGGAAAAGGTCCCCGTGTTGACGATCC
>JARGFV010000155.1 GCA_029210545.1 bacterium | reverse complement strand
TAAGGAAAGGGAAAACCACGCTTTTCCCTTTCCGTGGAGCGAAAAGTCCCGGATTGGACTTTTTGCGACTCTATCAAAGTTCAAAAACCAATGACTAAAGGTAGATACTGCTACAGACTATGCCTCAAACTCTTTGGACTTTGGGCTTTGGCCTTTGGACTCCCACTCATACCGGACATTCATGACCATGAAACTTGAACGGATCATCCTCATCACACTCATCGTCGCTAACACCTTGCTGGTGCATTCTGTTCGTGAATGTCCGGCATGGGTGGGCTTTGAGCTGGACGGGGCAGCGACAGCTGTTAATGACACATGGGATACGGCTGGAGGCGACGGGGGGCAGTGGGAACTGGCCGGCCGGCTCGTCGTCCAGGAGCAGCTGGAGCCCCTGGACCTCGAGCTCCACTGGCTCGCCGACGCGAGGTGCGCTTTCGGGGAGCTCCGGCTCACCGGTCCCTATGGCGAGTCGCCATTCCGGACCCTTGACATGGAAAAGACCCATCGGGAAACCAGCCGATCTGCCCTCACTTCAGAGGTGGACCGGCTCACGGCCGGCTGGACGTTTTCCGGTCTCGGGATCACCGTCGGCCGGCAGGCGATCACATGGGGAGAGGCCTATTACTTCAACATCAACGACCTCTTCGGGGCCTTCCCCATCACCGAGACCAACCGCCTGTACAAGCCCGGCATCGATGCCCTTACGGTAACGGCAAGCCTGGGGCCCTTTTCTGACCTGTCCCTGGTGACCGTCCCCTCCGACGACACCGACGACAACGCGGCGGTCAACCTGCAGATACCTGTGGGGGCAGGCTCCCTGTCCCTGACAGGCGGCAGGATCCGCGAGGATATCAAGCTCGGGGCCGGTTATACGGTAGACTTCGGCGGCGCCAGGATCTACGGAACACACCTTGTGACGCGCGAGGACGGGGGAACCGGATTCAGCGAAACGGTTGCCGGTGTAGAGAGCCAGGTGGGGCCCTACACCCACATGGTGGGAGAGATCTACCTTAACGGCTGGGGAGCCGCCGACCCCGACGAATATCCGGCGCTCAGGCTCACCGAAAGGTACCTGGCCGGGCAGGCGCTGACCCTGGGACGACTGAGCGGTGCGGTCCAGATCTCCCGTCAGGTGACGCCCCTGCTCACAGTAACGCCGGCCCTTTTCGCGAACCTGTCGGACGGCAGCGTCCTCGCTCGCCTCGACGGCGGCTGGTCCCTGTCGGACCTGACTTCGTTGAGCGGGGGGATCTTCGTGGGGCTGGGGAAAAGACCAGATTCAGGGGTTCAGGAGAGCGAGTACGGAGGGGCGCCGCTTACTGTCTACTTAGAACTTGTTCACAGCATATAAGAGCCGTGATTGGTGATTCGTGATTGGTGATTCGTGATTGGTGATTCACGATTTACGAGTCACGAGTCACGGCTCTTCTTCCATCTGCAGCCTGGGAAGGTAGACCGTGAAGATCGTGCCCACTTCGGGCCGGCCTTCGAAGGAGACCTCACCGCCGTGTAGGCGGATGATGCGCCGCACGATGGAAAGGCCGAGGCCGGTCCCGGTCTTCTCCGCGCCCCGGGCCACGGAGGTCCGGTAAAACATGTCGAAGATCTTTTCGGCGTCTTCCTCATCGATGCCGATCCCGGTGTCCGCCACCCTGACGATGAGCGTGTCCGCGGTCTCTTCAGCACTGAGAATGATCGTTCCACCGGAGGGGGTGTATTTGATGGCGTTGGTGAGCAGGTGCCGCAGAGCGCTGTGGATCAGGTCGCGGTCGGCCTCAACCGGAGAGAGGTTTTCCAGGTAATCGACGCGCAGTTCCAGACCCTTGTTCCCGGCCCGCAGCTGCAGTTCGTTGGCGACCCGTTCAATTTCCTTCATGATGTCCACGGGCAGGAATACGGGTTCCCGCTCCCCCGAGTCCAGGATCGACAGCTCCTTGACATCTTCAATAAGCCGCTCAAGCTTGAAGGAGTCCACGTCGGCCTCATCAAGCATCCTCGCCTTATCGGAATCCATATCCGGGTCGACATCGTCATAGAGCCTCTGGATCACCGTGCGGATCCTGAGGAGAGGGTCTCTCAGGTCATCCGAGATGAGAGTCAGGAAGTGGCGTCTTGCACCCAGCGACCGCCGCAGTTCCTCGACCTTCTCTCTCGTGTCGGCAATAAGGAGGCTGCTGTATATGATCACCCCGAAATGGTGGCCGAGCATGGTGAAAAGGTCTACTTCTTCGGGGGTAAAGCTGTACTGGGTACGGGAAACGACGCCCATGACCCCCAGGATCCTGTCTTCCGAGTAGACGGGGAAAAGGGCTGCCGAACTGACACCGCTGATACTGAGGGCCTGGCAGAAAGAGTCCGGCATGTTGCGAACGCGATCCACCACCACGGGCTCACCGGTCATGAGCACCTCGCTGAGGATCGTATCCTCCACATCCAGGAGCTGGAGCTGATCCGAGAAGACATTCCATCCTTCCCACTCCATGCGGACGTTGACCAGTTTCCGGTCCTCCGGAAAATTGATAAACCCCCCGTCAAAACCCATGACGTTGATGACCCGGACGAGGAGATCTTTCCAGAGCCCCTCCGGTTCACCGCTGATCTGGAGCTTCTGGGTGATGGCGTGGATAGCCATGAGGACCCGGTTCCTCGAGCCCAGGATCTTCTCGTTCTCGGATTGGCTCACGTAGGAGAAGAAGAGGAAGAACGCCATGGGAATGAGGATCTGGATGTACTCCTCGAAAGGTTCAACGACATCTTCGAACCCCATCCATTCCACGGCGTTGGGTATCGCGTTCATGATGTAGAGGAGCACCAGCAGGAACAGGGAGTGGAAAACCTTCTGTTTACGGACCTCCGGCTGGAGGATGGTCCACATGGCGTAGGCAAGGGAGGCGGCGCCAATGATGTCCAGGAAGCTGATGAGGTTCATGCCGTCCAGTCATCCATTGGTTCAACGTCCAGGGCCCGGCGGCATCCTACTGTGACGAGGATCGCTCCGGAAGCCATAAGGGAATGCTCGATGATGTTGAACAGGTCCCCGAGGAAGAATTCCTCCAGGGTTGTGCTTACGAAAGCGCCCAGGACGCAGAGAAACGCGTAAAGGACAGGGGCGTAACGGCCTCCGGCAAGGATGCGCCAGTTGACCAGCAGGTAGATCAGGACCAGAACACACATGGCCAGGCCGAGAAGTTCGGCGGGGTTAAGCTCCAGGGTCTCGGGCATGGGTACCTCCCTTGGTTGAAAGCTCCAGCCAATATTTTTAGCAGAAAAGGCAGTTTTGTCAAGTGGGGACGAACCGTGAATGAGTGAAGCGTACGTGCGTACGTGCGAAAGATCTGACGCCCACACGCTTTACGCATATAGCTCTCTCCCTCCTGCCTCCTCCCTCCTCCCTGCCCTTCCCCCCTTGCCCCCATCCCTCCGCAGCGATATTATCCTCCCATGGCCGAAGATCAGAACAGCGACACCAGACCGTGCCCCACCTGTCACGGATCCGGCTTCCAGGCCCGGGGATGCAACCTGTGGCCATGCGTCGATTGCGGGGGGAAGGGGACTGCGGCCGGGACTGGGAGCGAGTCTCAGACCCAGACTCAGACACAGGAGAAGAAATCCTAGGAGATCTTTTTCTCGACTGCCTGCTTTAATCCGGCGAGCATCCTGCTGATTTCACCACTTAACTTGATTAGCTCATCAGCCTTTTCTTCAGGGATATAGGACAGGTTCCGAGCAAGATGTAGTAAGGAACGCACTTCAGCTACTGATCCTCGTGCAATGGACAGGAAACTCCTGAACTCTTTCGGGTTAAACCTCTCGAAACCCTCCGCAACGTTGGACATCACTGAAATCGAGGCCCTTCCTATCTGATCCCGGAAGTTCAGGTCTCTTGTCATTTCACCGGTTCGAATCAACTGGTGGATCGAAACAGCCAATTGTCCTGCTTTTTGCCAAACGATAAGATCTTCAAAGCTCTTTATTTTCTTTGAATCCGTCATCTGTACACCTCCCGAGTATAGATGACAGATAACTGAGCATGATTCGTGCCATATGCCTTATCAGCACTGTGACTGGGTCTGTGTCAGAGACCCCCAGGTCCTCAATATACTCCATGACATGCTTTCAAATTGCTGTTGTCGTGTAGTATATTGAGGACCTGGGGGTGATTCAAGTACCAGGCAGCATCCTGAAATACCGCTCGGCTCTTCCTGAGGAGTTGAGAGGGATCTCCCATTTGCCGTGGATCCCGTGGAGATGGGTTCGACGGAACTACTCTGCAGGTGCGCCCAGACCCATGTCCGCCCTGTTCAGGGCCTATCAGCGTGTTGCAGCCTCCGTAGATCTTGACAGCATCGGCATTATTACCGGCGACAACGAAAACGACAGGTGTCGCCGGTGCGGAATGTGCTGCGCCACGTTGAACCCCGGGCTCACTGAACATCTTCGCTACCAGGAGTGGATCGCCGCGGGAAACCCCATCGGCAGCTTTATCAAGATGGTGGCCCGCCAGAACGCCAGCGAGGCCTGGTACGCCGGCTGGTTCATGGGCGAGTTCCGTTTGAGGATGTGCCCGCTTCTCTTTTACTGCGGCGACAGCGACGCCCACTTCTGCGCCGTCTACCACTTCGGCCCCGGCCAGCGTCCCGAAGCGTGCGAGAATTTCCGGCCCAATCCGCCCCACTGCGAAGTCAGTCAGCGGCCGCTGGTGCCTTAAAGGCGATTCCAGATTCCAGGTTTCAGATCTCAGATCTCAGATCTATCACCTCGCCTTGCCAGACATAAGATTTTGCTGTAAGTTCGTCACCTGCAAAATCTTATGTGGGGGCGTAGCTCAGCGGGAGAGCACCTGCTTCGCATGCAGGGGGTCGGGGGTTCAAATCCCCCCGCCTCCGCACATGTGATGTCCCAGGACATCGGAAACCCCCGGACCGTCAGGTTCGGGGGTTTCCTGGTGTCTGGGGTCGGTATCGGCGCGTGGTGTCGAGG
>JARGFV010000154.1 GCA_029210545.1 bacterium | reverse complement strand
GTCCAATCCGGGACTTTTCGCTCCACGGAAAGGGAAAAGCGTGGTTTTCCCTTTCCTTACAAATCAATGACTTACGGAGTGAGTCCTTGATTTGGGCGCCCCGCGCGGGGCGCGTTGATGGACTTTTTGCGAGTCCATCAACATTGGAGGAACTGGATAAGAAGCAGATTCCCTACATTCTTGGAGCCCGGATGCGTAAAGTGAATGAGATCAAGCTGGATGTGCTTTCTCGGCCGGGCCGATACAGTGAGGTTTACCCGGAAGGAAAATCTTCCAAGGACCCGTCTCCCCTTAAGGTTAAAGAGGTTCTGTTGAACGGCAATCGCTACATTGTCTGCCTCAACCCCAGACAGGCCCGAAAAGACGCCCATGACCGCCAGGGCATCGTCGATTCTTTAGAGGAGAAGATCAAAACAGGCCCCAAAAAGCTTATCGGGAACAAAGGATACCGGAAGTATCTCAAGATCGACCGTGGCAGCGTGCATATTGATCAGGACAGAATAGAGTATGAGTCCCGATTTGACGGCAAGTGGGTGCTGATCACCAACACCGATCTGCCTGCTGATCAAGTCGCCGTCAAGTACAAGGAATTGTGGCAGGTGGAGCAGGTCTTCAGGGACGTCAAATCCATATTGGAGACCAGGCCCGTGTATCACCAGCGGGATGCAAACATCCGGGGCCATGTGTTCTGCAGCTTTCTGGCTCTGGCGTTGAGGAAAGAGCTGGACAGGCGGATCGAGAAAGCCGGGCACTCATTCGAATGGGCCGACATCAAACAGGACCTCAAGGCGCTTCAGGAGGTGACCATTGAGGACAGCGGTAAATCTCTGGCTCTCCGGACGGAATGCGTCGGGACCTGCGGCAAGGTCTTCCAGGCTGCAGGGGTTGCCATCCCACCCACTATCCGGGAAATATGACAGGTAGATCAAAGAGCAAAAGGTAGTGCCAAGAACTTTTTATGCATTGCTAACTGCTTGATATTACAGAACTTTTTCTTTCCAACTGTTAAAGATGAGTCTCCCTTTTCCATAGTTATGGCCTTATCTTGAGAGAACACCTAAAGCATATTCCAGCGCTAACGGTAAAAGCCATAACCAAATTATTTCCAATTTTATAATGCGTCTGGACATCCCTATCTGATTACCAATCTTGACGGTGATCTCGTAAATGGCTGCGCTGTTGTAGATTAGCTTTTATCGCCTTTAATGGGGATCTAGATTGCCACGTCATCACGCCGCTGGCGTGACTCCTCGCAATGACATCTTTGGACCTTGGACGTTGAACTGGTTCTACACTCTACACTCTACGCTCAACACTCTACGCTCTACACTCTACGCTCAACACTCTACGCTCTACACTCTACGCTCTGCACTTCCCTCGCTATCCTCTCCGCCAGACCCGGGATCTCCTCCCGACCCGCGTACTCCAGCCAGGTCACCCCCTCTTCCCCTCGGAACCAGGTGAGCTGGCGCTTGGCGTATCGGCGGGTGTTGCGCTTGATAAGCTCCACCGCTTCTTCCAGGTTCGTTTCCCCGTCCAGGTGGTGGGCCATGAGTTCCCTGTATCCCAGGGCCTTCATGGAGGCCAGCTCCCTGCCATAACCCTTCTCCCTCAGCCCCCTCACCTCCTCCAGGAGGCCGGAGGCCATCATGGCGTCCACCCGCTCCTCGACCCACCGGTACAGCTGCTCCCTGTCCGGGGAGAGACAGTAAACCCTTGCGTCGAAGGGCCGGTCCCCGAAGGCGTGCCCCGAGCGGAGGCGGCTTATGGAAGAGCCGGTGAGTTCAAGGACCTCCAGGGCACGGACGACGCGGACGAGGTCATTGGGCATGGTCCTTTCAGCGGTTTCAGGGTCTTTTTCAGCAAGAAGCCTGTAAAGGCGCCCGGGATCGGCCTTTTCCTGTTCCCGAAACCTGTTCCTTAGCTCTTCATCCCGGGCCGGTCCCTCGAAAAGCCCGCCCAGGGCTCCCCTGAGGTAAAGCCCTGTTCCCCCCACCGCGACGGGGACAGCTCCCCGGGCAGTGATCTCGTCCACAGCTGTGCGAAAAAGGGGGATGAACTGTCCCACCGAGAACTCCTCGTCTGGATCGCGGATGTCCAGGAGGTGGTGGGGCACTGCGGTTCGCTCGGACCCGCCTGGCTTGGCGGTCCCGATGTCCATGCCCCTGTAGACCTGCATGGAGTCGAAGTTGACGATCTCCACGGTCAATAGCTCTGCCAGGTGCATGGCCAGGGCCGATTTCCCCGAGGCGGTGGGCCCGCCGATGGCGATTACGAGGGGTCTGCCTGAGGGCTTGATAGTCCTCATCGCCGGCCGAAGAGCTTCTCGAGGTCCGCCGGGCCCAGGGTGACCCGGGTGGGGCGGCCGTGTGGACAGGAGAAACCTGACTCGGCCTTGTCCAGTTCCCCTATCAGTGCCGCCATCTGGGACCCGGAAAGCCTCTGGCCGGCCATGACGCTCTGGCGGCACGCCCACCGGCTCATAGCCAAAGCCACCTCTTCGGGGTCCTTGCCAAGGGAATCAGGATCAGAAGCCAGCTGCTGAAGGATCTCATCGATGAGTTCTTCCTTCAGATCCGACGGGACAGCCGTAATACGGACCGTGGAAGGCCCGAACTCGTCCACTTCGAAACCGAAGGAGTTGAGCATGTCGGCGGAAGCGAGGAGGTTTGCCGCCTCGGAGGGACTGAGGGTCAAGACACGGGGAACCGCCAGCCTCTGGACCGGCACGTCCTTTCCCCCACGCCGGGCCATGAGCCGGTTGAACACGATCCTCTCGTGGGCGGCGTGCTGATCGATGACCTGGACCCCGTTCCCGCCTTCCACGAGGATATAGGTCCCCATGACCTGGCCCAGGATCCTGGGGGATTCTGGGTCATATCCTGTATTTTCAGAGAACCCGTCAATATCGCGTTCAAAATCAGCCGACTCCAATGGGTTAACAGCCTTGCCAAAAGGCAGTTTTGACTCTCTGGCCGGAGTTGCCGGAACAGTTCCGGCCGGTTGCGGGTAATCCCTCGGGGAGTGCGCGCGAATGTAATCAGGCGACACCCTGACCGGGGAGTTCATGTCCCGTACGGCGGCTTTCAGCGCCTGGGCAACGGGATCGGTCCTGCGGAACCGGACCTCCCGTTTTGAAGGATGCACGTTCACGTCCACAAGGTCGTCGTCCACGGTAAGCCTGAGCACCAGGGCCGGGAACCGTCCCGCAGGCCACGAACCGGCCAGGGCCGAGGAGATGACCCTGTTGAGCACCGGGTCCCTGACCGGGCGTCCGTTGACGATGACCTTGTGTCTCGTGCGGCGGCCGAAGGTTACTGTGGGGGGGCTGACGAGGCCCTCGAGAGTGATTCCGTCGGCCATGGCCGACAGGGGGACAAGGCTTTCGGCAGTGTCAACGCCCCACAGGGAGGCAACCCGGTCATGCAGGGATGAGGCCCCTCGACCGGCTCGGGCCAGGACAGGAGGGAGGTTCATGATCCGGGCACCGTCGCTGATTACCGAGAAGGACACGGCGGGAGCAGCCAGGGCAGCATCCTCGACGGCGCCAAGACACCAGGCCGCTTCGGTTTCCCTGGTCCTGAGGAACTTCCTCCGGGCAGGGAGCTTTCCGAAGAGCCTTTCGAGGGTAACGGTGGTCCCCTGTGCCCTGCCCACCGGCTCCACGTTGATCAGCTTGCCGTTGTCCACGGTGATCTTCGTACCCGAACCAGCTTTCCCATCCCAGCTTTCCATGGTGAACCGGCCCACCGCTGCTATGCTGGGAAGGGCTTCACCCCGGAAACCCAGGGTCCTCAGGTGCCTGAGGTCGTCCACGGAGGCGATCTTGCTGGTGGCGTGGCGCTCGATGGCAAGCAGACAGTCGTCCTGGGCCATCCCGGCCCCGTCGTCGGTGACGACGATCTTCCGCCGCCCGCCGTCCTCGATGCGCACTTCGATCTTTTCCGCCCCGGCGTCAAGGGCGTTCTCCACCAGCTCCTTGACCACGGAAGCCGGGCGCTCCACCACCTCCCCCGCGGCGATAACGTCGACAAGGTGGTCGGGGAGGATCTTAATGCGTTTACGGCTGTCGCTCATAATTCAATTCCAGATTCCATCCGTCTTCGTCACGCTTCTCTGCGGTCTCTGGGGCACTGCGAGAGACAGATTTTGACCTTCACCTGTGTTCGGTGTTCTGTTTACTCATAATGCGTCCACATGCGGATCACTTTAACAATCTTCTCCTCCTCCAGGACCTGGTATACGAGGCGGTGCTGGATGTTGATCCGCCTGGAAAAGGCACCTGAAAGGTCCCCGATGAGCTTTTCGAAGGGGGGCGGTGATCGGTAAGGGTCTTCCTGGAGAAGCTTAAGAAGTTCATGAGCTTTCTCTTTCAGCCCCGAGGCGGCCAGTTTTTTAGCATCTTTCCTGGACTGGCTTGTGTAGACGAGGCGCCAGGTCACCAGTCGAGAACCTCGGCACACTCCTCTACGGGAGTCTCAAGGCCCTCCCGGATCGACTCCCTCATCCCGGGGATGGAGAGAAGGTATAAGGTCTCCTGGATGGCCCTCCAGTCTTCTTCAGCCACCAGGACGGCGTTGCCCCTCTTGCCGGTGATGACGAGGGGCTCGTGAGACTGTCCCGCCTCCTCCAGGAGCTTGTAAAGGTTGGCCCTGGCCTTGCTAACGGACATCGTTTTCATGGCGTTCCTCCGTTGCTATATGATCCGATTAAACGTACCATATAGCGTACGGTACTATATTACGTACGGAATAGCAACCCGTGTTGAGTGAATCCCGGATCTTTGTGCCTGATAAATAATACTCTCCACAGGGTACACCAGTCTTCGCTGAAGCTACGCCCCGGCAGGCAGGGTTGCACAGGGTTAAAATTGAAGTATGTTTTCCAGAAACTGATTCTTGCATATTCTAAGATTGATAGGGTCGCAAAAAGTCCAATCCGGGACTTTTCGCTCCACGGAAAGGGAAAAGCGTCGTTTTCCCTTTCCTT
>JARGFV010000153.1 GCA_029210545.1 bacterium | reverse complement strand
CCCCTCAAAAATCACTTTCACCCCCACCTCTGACTTGTCCCGCCATAGCTTGAGCGACGGCGGATCCTCCCCCCTCAGCAGGGGGAGGAAGGATAAGGAAGGGAGCCTACATGAGGGGAAGAAGAAGATGGATGTGGACTATAATTGGGCTCGCGAAGACAAATAAAGCGGCCGCTGGCCGCTTTATCCTGGATTTTGAATCTTGAACCCGAATTTCAAACACTGGAAGTTTTTTCGGGGCCCACTCTCTTTACGGCCCGGAAAAACTTCTTCACCTTGCTCTCCCTCATCAGCGGCCAGTCGCAGCGGGTGCAGCGTTCGGCCTCTTCATGGCCGGTGGCCTCGGTGAACCCGCGGTCCACCTCGGTAAAGGTCGAGCGGCGGGATTCCATGTCCAGCATGACCTCCTGCCGCCGCCGGCGGCGGTCCAGGCTGTCCGGGTAGTTCGCCCAGGGCTCAATCAGGCGGCGCGGCCGGTACCGGATGTTCACCGGAGTGGCGCCCACCAGGGTCAGGTAGAGGTGGACAGCCGCTTCTTTCCCCGCCGCTATCCCCTCGATGACCGACGCGGGACCGATCGCCAGGTCTCCCCCGGCGAGGACCGGTACGGATACCTCCGGGATCTCCAGCTGGACGAGGGGCGCCTTGAGGTCAAACCGCTTTTTCGCCGGCACGCCGCCGAGGAAGGAGAAGTCCGGGGCCGACCCCACCGCGGTGATCACCCAGTCCGCCCTGACGGTGAAATCGGAACCGTCCCTGAAGACCGGGACCAGCCTGCCGTTGGGGTCCTTGTCGATCCTTTCGACCTGAAGGCATCGAGCGCCGGCCACTTTCCCGTTCTCACGCTGGAAAGTGACGGTGGCCCCGGCATCCAGGATCTCGACCCCTTCAGCGACCGCTTCGGCGATCTCCCACCGGTGGGCCGGCATGAACTCACCGGTGACAGGGGAGAGGATCTCCTTCCACCCGTTATCCTTGTAATGGAACTTTCTCTCCGGCGGTTTCGGCTTTTTCTCCAGGCAGATGAGCCTGACATTGTCGGCACCGCACCGGAGGGCCGAGCGGGCCACGTCCATGGCGACGTTGCCTCCGCCGATGACGAGGACATCCCCGGGAAGCTTCATCCCGTCGCCGATGACCACCTGCTCGAGGAACTCCCTGCCGTCGATGAAACCTTCCGATTTTTCACCGGTGTGGGGGAGGCGCACGGACCTCATGGCGCCGAGCCCCAGGTAGACAGCCGAGTAACCGTCCTTTTCCAGGTCCTGGAGGGTGAAATCCTTACCCAGCCGCCGGCCGAATTTGAAGTCGATGTCCAGCTCCAGGATCCGGTCGACCTCCCTGCGGTAGATCTCCCGGGGCAGGCGGTATTCGGGCGCGTAGATGGCAGGCGTACCCCCGGCGAACTCCCTTGCCTCGAAGACAGAGACCTCGAACCCGAACAGCCTCAGGTAAAGGGCCGCGCTCAGGCCCGACGGTCCGGACCCGACCACCGCCACCTTCTTGCCCACCCGGACGCCGCTCTTGGCGATCTCCCTCTGGTAAAAGTTGTAGGGACGTTCAGTCCGGTCGTCGATGTAGCGTTTCAGGGCACAGATGGCGACAGGGTCGCCGTCCTTGCCGCGGTTGCAGTTCTGCTCACACGGATGGTGACAGATCCGCCCGATGGTGCCCGGGAAAGGACAGACAGCCTCGACCAGTTCCAGGGACTCCCTGACCTTGCCCGCGGCGGCGAGGTGGACGTACTGGGAGCAGGGCACGCTGCCGGGACACGTTTCCTGGCACGGGGGATGAAAATAGTGGGGACCTTTCCTGGAGTCGATGATGGCCAGGAACCAGACCAGGACGAAGGACAGGGTGAGGACGGAAAGGCCCCAGTTCCACTTCTGGTAGGTGGCCAGGACCAGGCCGATACTGAGCGGAGCCATAGCGAAAAAGTATGTGCCGATATAGCGGCGGCCCGAGTACCAGTGCCCGAGGCCGGGGAAGACCGCCGACAGGATGGGCGCCCGCTTGCGCCGCAAGCGCTTCTGACCCTCCAGAAGCAGCAGATCCTTGAGGTCGAGGCGGCCCAGGCAATGGAAGCAGCGCCTGGCCACCATCTTGTCCGGGATGGCGCAGGAATGGCATTCACGGTAGCCTTCAAGAAGCGTCGCGTCGCTCATCCGGTTTTCATCCCTGGCTGTCCCCCCTGGTCCTCGATCCTGACGTAAAATGTGCGGTGTCTCGGCCCGTCGAACTCGCAGTAAAAGATCCGCTGCCAGGTCCCGAGCATCGGGCGGCCGTCCTCGATGAGGATCGTCTCCGATGCCCCGAACAGGCTTGCCTTGAGGTGGGCGTCGGAATTCCCCTCCGCGTGGGAAAAATCCCACCCCTCGGGGACCAATCGGCGCAGGCCGGAGACGAGATCCGCGGCCACCGCCGGATCCGCTCCCTCGTTAATGGTCAGCGCTGATGTCGTGTGGGGACAGTACAGAACGCAGACGCCGGTCGAGACCCCGGAAGAGCGGATGGCATCTTCGACCTGTGACGTGATATCCACCAGTTCCTCACGGCGCCTGGTGGAGAGTTTAACCACCGTCTGCATGCCCCTCCTTAGCATATTTCGAAACCCGTTGAATATAGCCAATCGACCCTTCAAAGTCAAAAGGAATCGGGCAAACCAATTGCAATAGAAGGGGAAATGTGCTATCCCTCGGCCTTAGCCGAGCCTTGAAGCATGGGCTGTTTTGACACCCCACGGAGGCATTTCCCCCGCCCAAGGAGGAGATCAGTGAGCCAAGGTTCCAAGTCCCGACACAAGCGTCTCGAGTCCCTCAACCTGGTCTCCCTCTCACACAGGGACGACAAGGGCCAGGTGGACCTGGAGGTCGTGGGACGAACCCTTGACCTGTCGGAGGGCGGCATCCTGCTCGAGATCCACCAGCCTCTGCCTTCAGAAAACCGCATGGTGGAGGTCACCCTGGGCATCCGCGAGCACGTCATTCAGACCACGGGAGAGATCGTGCACCAGAGGAAACTGGAAAGCGGCCACATCGGGCTCGGCATCGCCTTCAGGAAGATCTCCAAAGAGAACGCCGCGGTGATAACCGATTTCCTGGCCGGGGACGAGGGATGACCTCTTGTCCGACCTGACCCACCTGGATGAAAAAGGGCGGGCCCGGATGGTGGACGTCGGCGGCAAGAACCCGTCCCGCCGCACTGCCGTCGCAAAAGCCGATGTCCTCCTGACCCCTGAGACCCTAGCGGCCGTTCTGGACGGTGATGTACCCAAGGGTGACGTTCTGGCAGTCGCGCGCGTCGCCGGCATCACCGGCGGCAAAAGGACCCCTGACCTCATCCCCCTCACCCACCCCATCGGCCTTGACTCCCTCAAGGTTGAGCTGACCCCTGACAGGGTCCTTCCCGGTATCCGCGTCGAGGCCACCGCCACCACCACCGGCAAGACCGGCGTGGAGATGGAAGCCCTCACCGCGGTGTCCGTGGCGGCCCTGACAGTCTACGACATGCTGAAATCCCTGGAGAAGGGGATTCGGATCAGCGACATCAGGCTGGTGTATAAGAGCGGGGGGAAATCAGGCGAATATCACGGAGAGTGATATTCGCCATATGTATCGGGGTACCGGTGTAACGGGGTGTCGGGGAAAAACCAAAAACACGAAAGAAAAACCTCCAGGATGGAGGTTTTCTTATTTCTGAAGACATTCACACCTGATAACCGGAGAATAGCAATAATACCGTTCACATTTTGGCGCTTTTACTCCGATACAGCCTGATCAATCCCTCGGGACCGCCAGCATCCTGTCGAGTGCCTCCTTAGCCTTGACACGGACATCCTCAGGAACCGTGACCACCGGCTCCATGTTCACCAGCGCGTCCCTGATGTCCTCGAGGCGGGTCAGCTTCATGTTGGGGCAGATCATGTTCTTCGAAAGGGGGATGAACGTTTTCCCCGGGCTCTCCTTCCTCATGCGGTACAGGACCCCAAGCTCCGTGCCGATGATGATCTCCTTCGCCGCAGACTCCCGGGCGAAGGTGTACATTCCCGAGGTGCTGGTGATGTGGTCGGCGAGGGCGAGGACCTCCGGGCGGCACTCGGGGTGGGCGGCGAACACGGCGCCGGGGTGCAGCGCCTTGACCGCCAGCACATCTTCCGCCGTGTACTGGTGGTGGATGGGGCAGTAGCCGTCGTGCCACACGACCTCTCTGTCCACCTTGTCCGCGATATACCGGGCGAGGTTCTGATCGGGGACCATGATCAGGGGGTCGGCTTCCGGGGGAAAGGAGCGGGCGACGTTGACGGCGTTGCCCGATGTGCAGCAGATGTCGCTCACGGCCTTGACCGCCGCGGAGGTGTTCACATAGGCCACCACCGTGCCCCCGGGGTACTTTTCCCTGAGGGCGGCCACACCCTCCGGGGTGATCATGTCGGCCATGGGACAGCCGGCGTTCCTGTTAGGCAGGAGGACCGTCCGGTCGGGCGCGAGGATGGCCGCCGATTCCGCCATGAAGTGGACCCCGGCGAAGACGATGACCTCGGCGTCCGAGTCGGCCGCCACCTGGGAGAGCCCCAGCGAATCACCGGTGTGGCCGGCGATCTCCTGGATCTCGTCCCTCTGGTAGTTGTGGGCCAGGAGAACGGCCTTCCGGTCGTCAAGGAGCCCCCTGATCTCCCCTTTGAGCTGTTCCTGGTTCATGGGATTTTCCTTTTAAGACAGAATCGCCAAAAGTCCGGGCGCGGCTATTCATTGATTCGGGCGCCCCGCGCGGGGCGCGTCGATGAACATTTATGGGTCCATCATCCTGGGTGCCTTCGTTGACAGGGTCAAGTAAATAACATATAAATTTCACTTGTTCAAAGGGCCTGCCCGTGAACAGTCAATTGAGGGTTGAGGGACTCGCTAAAAGTCCATCAACGCGCCCCGCGCGGGGCGCCCAAATCAATGACTCGCACCGTAAGTCATTGATTTGTAAGGAAAGGGAAAACGACGCTTTTCCCTTTCCGTGGAGCGAAAAGTCCCGGATT
>JARGFV010000152.1 GCA_029210545.1 bacterium | reverse complement strand
GGAGGAAGGATAAGGAAGTTGGCCTTCACGAGGGGGAGGAAGGATAAGGAAGTTGGCCTTCACGAGGGGGAGGAAGGATAAGGAAGGGAGCCTACATGAGGGGGAGAGGGAGAATAAGGAAAGGGGCTATTGGCAGGGGGAGGAAGAATGTAGAAGTTGACTATTCAATGCTAGCAATGACGAACGTTGGTTTCCTCTGCGCCCTCCGCGGTTAGTCTGCTTTTGATCTTATCCTGCGTTCCCTGCGTCCTCCGCCGTCGCTCTTGGGGCGTCGCTTTCAGCTTTGCCCTCACATGCCGAGCTATGGCGTGACAAGCTGCGAGAGTCCGCTCTTGATCTTGCCTTTCCCTGTGATGCAACCTTCAGTCGGCTGCGCTTGTACCCTGTGGTTAGTTGGCTTTTGATCTTGCCTTCCTTTGCGTAACTTTGTGTACTTTGCGTTTAGTCAGCTCTTGATCTTGCTCTTTGCTACCAGCCGGCAGCCATCAGCCTTTCTTCTGTGTTCCGCGTTCTGTGTTCTGCGTTCTGATCTCAAAACATCGGTGAATCAGCTGCCTTCTTTTCCTGAAATCCCTGGGGATTGTCCGATCGGTGATGTCTTCCACATACAGATCTTTCAGGGTATCGGTGTCCAGTTCGAACTTGCGGCGGTTGGTGGAGAAGATAAGGATCCCGCCCGCACTCAGCAACCTGGCTGCCTGGCGGACCAGTATCCCGTGATCCCTCTGGATATCGAAATCCCCCTCCATCCCCTTGGAACGCGAATAGCTGGGAGGGTCCAGGAAGATGAGACCGTAACGGCCTTTCTCCTGAGCGATCCATTTCAGGACGTCGCCCCGGACGAACCTGTGACCGGAGCCCGTGAACCCGTTCAGTTTCATGTTGTGCCTGGCCCAGTCCAGGTAAGTGCTGGAAAGGTCCACCGAGGTGGTGGCGGCCGCGCCGCCTGCCGCGGCGTAGACCGTGGCGCTTCCCGTGTAGCAGAACAGGTTCAGGAAATCGACACCGGAGGCCATTTTCTGGATCATCGCGCGAGTAATACGATGATCGAGAAACAGACCGGTGTCGATATAATCGGTGAGGTTAACCTGGAAACTCAGACCACCCTCCCTGACCTGGATGAATTTGCCTTCCTGCCCCATCTTCCCGTACTGGGAAACGCCCCGCTGGCGGCGGCGGACCTTGAGGTGGACCCGGTCCGGGGAGACGCCGAGCACATCCCCGACAGCATCCCGGGCCGCCGCAAGGCGGGCCGCCGCACGATCCGGATCGATCCCGTCAGGGGCCTCGTACTCCTGCAGGTGAACCTCACCCTCGTACATGTCCACGGCGACATTGAATTCCGGGATGTCGGCGTCGTAGAGCCGGTAGCAGGTGATCCCTTCCCGCTCGGCCCACTTCCCCACCGTCCTGATGTTCTTGCGGAGGCGGTTGGCGAACATGAGCGCCTCCCCTTTGGCGTCGTGGCCAGGAACGGGACCGCGTCCGGGTTCGACGAACCGGTCAGGCTGGATATCGAAGTGCAGCAGGCGGCACTTGAGGTCACCATTGTACAGGTTGTTGGTCTTCACCGCCCGGATCCCCATCTCCTTGCCGAGTTCCGGGTTGCCGGTGAACACGACCGCCCTCCATCCCGGGAACCGGGCCCTGAGCTCCCGGCCCAGGGTCCCGTAAAGCCCCTTGAGCTCCTGCACCTCGCCCAGGCGCTCCCCGTAGGGGGGGTTGACCGCTACCAGCCCTTCACGGCCCCTGGCGGCGGGGGGAGGAACCAGGGAATCCACACTTCTGCGCTCGACGTGGACCTTTCCAGCAAAACCGGCACGGTCCAGGTTGGCCAGGGCCTTGCGGATGGCACTCCGTTCGGCGTCGTAACCCACCATGACGGGGAAGCGGCCGCCGCCTTCCTTCATCCGGTAGCGCGCCTCCACCTGGAGGTTGGTCCACATGCCGCTCTCGTGCTTCTTCCAGCCGGTAAATCCCCAGACGGTTCGAAATATCCCGGGAGCCACGTCGCCGGCCATGAGGGCCGCCTCGACGAGCAGGGTCCCGGAACCGCACATGGGATCCACGAAGGGGCCGTCTTCGGCAGCGATGGCCGGCCACCCGGCCCGCAGCAGGATGGCCGCCGCCAGGTTCTCCTTGAGGGGAGCTTCTCCCATATCGAGCCTGTATCCCCGCTTGTTGAGGGACTCACCGGAAAGGTCCAGGCTCACCGTGCCCTTGTCACGGGCCAGGTGAATGTGGATCCTGGCATCTGGCTGGCGCACCTGCACGGAGGGCCGCTCGCCGGTGAGTTCCCGGAAACGGTCCACGACAGCGTCCTTTGCCTTCAGCGAGGCGTAATGGGTGTGGGTGACGGTGGTGGTCTTGCCGCTGGTCTGGATCGCGAAGGTCCGGTCGGGAAAGAGGTGATCTTCCCACGCGACAGCCTTGACGCCCTTGTAGAGATCATCTTCGGTAATAACCGGAAAGGTGGCCAGGTGCAGGTGGACCCGGCTCGCCACCCGGGACCACAGGCACGCGCGGTAGGCCGTCTCCAGGGTTCCCTTGAAGGACACCCCGGCGGCGGACTCCTTCAAGTCCGTCGCCCCGAACGATTCCAGTTCCTTTGCGAGGAGGTCGTTGATGCCGAGAGGACAGGAGGCGAAGAATTCAAGTTGAGTAGACATGCTTACAGACTATGTGGATTAGATCCGTCTGTCTACTAAACTTGAATTCAGGGTTTAGCTGACAGCTAAGACCTTATTTCCTGTGAAAGCGGTGAAAGCAGATTCACCGCAAAGTCCGCAAAGTTTCGCAAAGGAAAACCTTGACCGGGGGGGGGCTCAGGCTTATGCCACAAATGCATCAAGGGCAATCGAACCACAGGGTACACCCTGAATAACGCTTACACTTCGACTTGGACATGGTCCCTCCTTTGGCGTGTTTTCCACCTTATACCACTGTCCAAATTTTGGGGACCACCTCTCTCAAGACCTCTTCTCCACGAAGAGTGTCTGCGTCGGATAGGCGAACTCGATGTTCTCCTGGCCAAAGCGCTCGTAGATCGCCAGATAGACCTTTTCCTGGATATTCATGTACAGGTTATAGTCCCGGTCGAGGACATAGTATACCGTTTCAAAATCGAGCGAATGGGCTCCGAACTTGGAAAAGTTGGAGCGGTCGAAACGCACCTGGTCCTGGGCCTCGATGGCCTCCCGTAAAATCGCCGGGATCTTCTCCAGCTTATCCTTTGGAGTCTGGTAGGTGACTCCCAGGTCAAACAGCACTCTCCTCTCATTCATGCGACCGAAGTTTCTGATCCGGCTGTTTAGCAGGTCATTGTTGGCGAAGATGATCTGCTCGCCGGACAGACTGCGAACCCGCGTGGTCTTGAGGCCCACGTGCTCCACTGCCCCCAGTTGCTCGCCCACGATGATGAAATCCCCCGCGACAAAGGGCTTGTCGAGGACGATCGACAGGGAGGCGAACAGGTCTCCGAGAATGTTCTGAAGGGCCAGGGCTACCGCGATGCCGCCAATACCAAGACCAGCGATGAGCGCCGTGATCTCAATACCAAGGTTGTTCAGGGCCAGCATGATAACGATGGCCCAGAGCGAGGCCTTTGCTATCCAGGTGATCACCGAGTAAGCCTCGAGGTTAAGTCCATCCTCCCCGTCTTTAACGGCTCTCCTGGTGATGTAAAAGTTGATCAATCCGTTGCCCCATATCCCGACCTGGAGAAACAGCAGGATGAAAACAGCGCCGTTAACAATACTTTTTATGTGAGCCGGCACAACAAGGAAAAGGGAAGAACCATAAACGGAAAGAACGAAGAACGTCGCTTTTTTTGTCCTTACACGAACAAGGTCCGCTATAAAATCATCGAGATCGGTTGTAGTTTTTGCAGCAAGAAGCTTTAGGCGCCCCCCGACCATGCGCCGCAAGAAAGTGAGCACGGTATAAATCAACATGGCCGCGGCAAGGGCAATTAACCAGGCAGTTATGCTGTTGCCAAGAATAATCCGGTCCAGAATGTGCATATCCCCTATCCTCCAGAATAAGATACTTTCTCAGATCAACCAGATATGATCCGGTCTCAATGAACAATTATAAATACATTCTTTTCATCAGTAAAATCATCAATATCAATTTCTGACATAATAATTCCTTCAAACTCAAGAAACTTAATTCTCGGTGGTGAATGCGGCGAAAAAAAGGAAAAAAGGGGTCAGGTGTTGAATTGTGGCATATCCGATTAACTTTGTCAGGCACGCCATAATTCATCCCCTTCTTATGCCTTTGATGAGCATTGGGTAACCAGTAGGCATACGCTGAAAAATAATAGATCGAAGTCAGCTCATGGACGTTGCTATCCAGGAACACCCCAGTGAGTTTCTGGAGGTTCACCCATTTAGATAAGCCTTGTTCAGGTCGCAGATAGAGTGGTAGAGGTTGAACCCATCGATGAAACATAATAGTGCGGATTTTGCCCATCACTCCCCCAAACAAAACAAACCCGCGAACCGTGGCCCGCGGGAAGCGCCTGGGCCGCAGCCCAAGGCGGGATGATGGTTAAAACTTACCAGAGTCTATTAACGGATTCAAGGACATTCCACTTGTCGGTTTTGTCGCACATTAACCAACTCCTCATCACCTCGCCTCACCTCACATTCTCAACTTTTTTTCTTTCAGGGATGCTTTATGTAAAAAAATGAGCTCCCATGATCACACCGGAGACGTTAACCGTGCCTGCTTTTACTTTGAAAAATAACGGAATCGACTCCCAGCACCTCTTCCAGGCGCGGCTAGTCATTGATTTGGGCACCCCGCGCGGGGTGCGTTGATGACTTTTTGCGAAGCCATCAAACTTCATACTCCGGCTGATCAGTTTGGAACGGAACAGGTGGTCAATTTGCCCCGGAATCGGTGGTCAGTTTGGTCCGGAATACGCAGTGCAGGGTGCAGAGAGAAACACGGGTTCTATAAAGTCGGTAAAGGCAGCCTCACCCGGGGGGGCTCCCGGCGTATGCCGTAAAGGCCCTCAAGGGCATTTACCACGGAGAAGATCGGGGAAAGGC
>JARGFV010000151.1 GCA_029210545.1 bacterium | reverse complement strand
AAGCGTCGTTTTCCCTTTCCTTACAAATCAATGACTTACGGTGTGAGTCATTGATTTGGGCGCCCCGCGCGGGGCGCATTGATGGACTTTTTGCCAGTCCATCAAATTTCAGAGCAGGACACAACGGCAACAAGTCCATTACATCCTGGATTTGTCTTGTGGGTTTTCTTTGAGATCTGAAATGTGAGATTTGAGATCAGCGATTTATTACCCGGTTTCTTACTGGGGTAATAAATCGCCCCTCACCATCTCGTCGAAGGTCAGTTCCTTCTTCAGGATCCCCCTGGCCTTGAGCCAGTTGTAGGTGTCCATGGTGAGTTCACGGCTCGGGACAGCGGGATCCTCGAAAGCAGGGATGGGGAAGGCCCGCTGCAGGGGTTCCGGGACCCCTGTGTACTTGATCATCGCGGCCCTTGCCCCTTCCGGATCCTCCCTGATGAGCCGGGCAGCCCGGGTGGTGGCGCGGAGAAACGCTTTTACCGCGTCAGGGTTCTTCTCGATGAACTCGTTGGTGAACAGGAGTGTGGTGGGAGTGATCCCGAGCCCGCGATCGTCCGCTACGACAGTCGCTCCCTTCTTCTCCACGAAGGTCACCAGGGGCTCCGGCAGGACGGCTCCGGCCACCTGTCCCTCCAGCAGCATGGGGATCCTGGCCGGGATGCTCTTGGTCTCAACCATGCTCAGTCTGGCGCCGGGAGATTCCTTTTCCAGCAGCCTTGCAGTCACGTACTCGATGACCGTGTTCGAGCTCCCCGCGATGCCCTTTTGTGCCAGTTCGGTGAGGGACGGCTTCCCGGTACCCGGGGCAGCGAGGACGGCGAACATCCTCTGGTCGCCGGTAGTGTTGAAAACGGTGGCGACCATCCTCATGGGTGTCTGGTTGGCGCCGAGGATAATGGAGGTCAGCATGTCCCCGAAATAGCCCTGGGTCTGGCCGGCGGCCATGGCGGCGTCCTTCTCGAGGCCCGACCTGAACCCGATGAGCTCGACCTGGATCCCTTCCTCTTTGTACAGCCCCTTGTCCTGGGCAACGAACAGGGGCAGGGCCTGGATCACCGGCAGGACGCCGAAGGAAATCTTCTTCTCTCCGGCTCTCGCGGTTCCGGGGAACGAAACAGCCGTAACGGCTGCCGCAACTAACGCCATTGTCACAAGGGTTCTTTTCATCTGCAGTTTCTCCTCATTTTTCTACCCGCATGCCGTTTCTGAAAATATGGATGATCTCCTGTACCCATTGGTCGTTTTTCCTGCCGGTGCCTGAATTGCCCTCCCCGGCCCCTGAGTCAAGGGCGGGGGCCATGAACTCCAGGTAGTGGGCCTGGAGAAAGCGGTCCAGAACGCTCTGGAGGATAAAGGCAGCCCGTTCCGGGTCCAGGTCCTCCCGCAGTTCGCCCTTTGCCATCCCGTCTTCCACGAGGGAGCGAAGGAAACGTTTCGAGGTGTCCTGGATCTCGCCCAGGATATGGTTCCCGTGGGGAGCGTCCCCGGTGTAGATCACCCGGTAGTACACGGCTGCCGAGAGGGGGCGCCGGGCGGTGAATTCGAGCCCGGCGGTGATGATCCGTTCGAGCCGCGTAAAAAACGGTTCGCCGAAGGTTTTGTCCCTGACTTCCCGGAGAACGTTCTTCACCTCACTGAGGGTGGAGCTGTAGACGTAACCGAAGAGGCCTGATTTGGTGCCGAAATACTTGAACAGGGCGCCCTTGCTGATCCCGGCTCCTTCCACAAGACGGTTCATGCTGGCCGACCGGTAGCCGAACCGGCCGAACTCCTTTAGTGCCGCGTCAAAGATGCGCTGCCTGGTGCCCGGTTCGAGTTTTTCGTATCGGGGATGGCTGACTTCCGGTTTCATGAACTCCTCCCAGTTGGTGACCGACTGGTCACGAACTGGGAGGATACGGGAATTTTCCCGGGAAGGAAACCCGAAATCCGCTGCCCGAAATCTGTCCTCATAATATCTTCGTCGGGCCATGGGGGAGGGGAAGAAGAAGGAATTGGTTTGCTGGTAGGAGGACCGAGGTGGGGGTGAGGAAGCACACCCTTATCCGAGTTAAGCGATCCCGGGATTGCTTCGTCACGCGCCATCCGTCTTCGTCACGCAAAAGGCGTGACTACGCCGCGACAAGTCGGCGTGACTCGCAATGACATACCGTTTGTATCCCGGATAATCACCCTGCCCGTCTTCGTCACACCAAAGGTATGACTACGCCGCGACAAACAGGCGTGATTTCCGGAATGACAATGCGGAAGTATCTCCGATACTCCGATACGTTCCGAAGGAACAGGCCCCGCCCCTTGCCTTCCCTCCCACACCCCCACACCCCCATACATTAGCCTGCCCTCGCCCCCTCGCCCCTTGCCTCGGGAAAGCTGTTGCCGGTATTATCGAAAGGTGGACATCACGATCTCCCTCGTCATCTGCTCCATCGTCCTGATCCCGGGTCTCGTGTTCGCCCTGTTTCCCCGGTGGGGCATGAGGGCGGTTTGCCGCTGCGCCAGTTCCTACCTGCGCGAAGACCTCTCTTCGGATCCCTACCACGTCATGGCTTTTCGGTTCTACGGGATCGCGGCAGCCGGCCTGGGTGCCTATGCGCTTTTCCAGGTGGTACAGTTGATAGGGTCGCAAAAAGTCCAATCCGGGACTTTTCGCTCCACGGAAAGGGAAAAGCGTCGTTTTCCCTTTCCTCACGGATCGCTGACATATTTGCCGGTCATCGATCCGGGCACCCCGCGCGGGGTGCGTTGATGGACTTTTTGCGAGTCCATCACTGTTCATGATCTCAAACTGACGGCAAGCACCATGTTCCCTTGGTGATTTTCTGTGAATTGATGAACGTCTCTTTCGTTAGAGAGATAAATAGTTAAATATACAGGGTAAGCGGTTGCCATAAAATTATTTATACAAAGGAGTCTGCCCTTGCCGGAGATCCATGAGATCAACTACACGGTCCGCCCCTACGAGGCAGGGTACGGGAAAACCCTGAAACCCGAGGCGCTGCTGAACTACCTGCAGGATGCCGCCTTCGAGCACAGCTACCGGAGGGGGATCTCCCTATACCACTTCGTGCCCCTGGGGCTGACCTGGGTCTTGACCCGTTACCACGTGGAGGTCGAAAGGGATCCGGCTGTGGGTGAGAGGGTGACGGTGCGAACGTGGTACCCGGGAGCCGTCAAGCCTTACTACCTCAGGGACTGGGAGATCGTCGATAGTGAGGGGATCACTTTAGTCCGGGCGACGAGTTCCTGGCTCATCATCGACATGAAAAGAAAAGGGCCGTCCGGGGACAACGGTCTCCTGGACGGCTTTCCGCCGCATCCGGTCCGTTCCCTGGAAGACGATTTTGCTCCCCTGCCCGAAATGGAAAGTGTGGATGCCGAGTCCACCTTTTGCGTCCGCCTGTCCGACACCGACCTGAACCGGCACGTCAACCACGTCCATTACATCCAGTGGGCCCTGGATTCGGTCCCTGCCGAGGTCATGGATAAAAAGCTGGTCACCGGGATCGAGGTGGGATACCGCGGCGAGGCCCGTTTCGGAGATAAGGTGATATCGAAGGTCGGGTCCGGGGGTGAGGGCCTTTTTCTCCATCAGCTTGTCAGGGAATCCGATGGGAAGGAACTGACGAGATTGAGAACGAAGTGGGGATGAATTGGAATTCAGGAGCCAGGAGCACGTCCACACCCGTTTGATACAGGATAGTTAAATGACTGAAAATGAGCGAAAAAAGAGCAGCGGTGGTCAGGGGAAAGAAATGATCGGCTTCCGGTGGGTCCTGAACTTCCTCAAGACCGGGATCTGGAGGGTGCGCCGGAAAAATGTTTCCTCCCTTTCCTGGTTCGGTATCAGGATCCTCAGGATCCTCCTGCTGACCTTTCGCGGGTTCGTGGAAAACCGATGCCAGCTGAGAGCCAGTGCACTGACATTTTACTCCCTGTTGTCGGTGGTCCCGGTCATGGCCATGGCCTTCGGCGTGGCCAAGGGGTTCGGTTTCCAGAGGACCCTGGAAAGGGAGGTGGGCAAGGTCTTGAGCGCCCACGCGGAGGTGGCGTCGCAGATCGTCACCTTTGCCAACACCCTCCTGGAAAATACGAAAGGCGGCCTTGTGGCCGGTATCGGTTTCGCGTTCCTGGTGTGGACGGTTATCAAGGTTCTTTCCAACATCGAACAGAGTTTCAACGAGATATGGGGAATAAAGGAGCCAAGGACCTGGGTGAGGAAAGTCAGCGATTACCTGTCGCTCATGTTCATCCTTCCGGTCCTCTTCATCGCTTCCAGCGCCGCTACGGTCATCGTAGCAGGCCAGATCCAGACTATCATGGCGAAGATCAGCGTGCTCGGGTACATCAGCCCTCTTGTCCACACACTCATCCGCCTGCTGCCCCTGGCGGTGATCTGCCTCATGTTCACTCTCCTTTACATCTTAATGCCCAATACCCACGTCCGGGTCCGCGCCGCCCTCATCGCGGGTGTCGCTGCGGGTTCGGCCTTCCAGCTGTTCCAGCTCCTGTACGTGAGCTTCCAGGTCGGGGTGGCCAGGTACAACGCCATCTACGGGAGCTTCGCCGCCTTGCCCCTGTTCCTCTTCTGGCTCCAGGCCAGCTGGATGATCGTCCTGTCCGGGGCGGAACTTTCCTTTGCCACGCAGAACGTGGACACCTACGAGTTCGAACCCGATGCCAACCTGGCCAGCCCGGCTTTCAGAAAACTCCTGTCCCTCCGGATCGTCAACCTGCTCATCGGGCATTTCTCCCAGGGGGAACAGCCCATGGACGAGGATGCCATCGCCCATAACCTGAGCATCCCCATACGCCTGCTGCGCAACATCCTTTTCGAACTGGTGGAAGCCGGACTCATCTCCCCGGTGCGCATGGCCAGCGAAAAGGTCCACGCCTTCCAGCCAGCTTTCGATCCGGACCAGATGAGCGTGGCGTCCGTCCTCGATTCCCTGGAACTCCATGGCGTCGACACCATCCCCGTGCTGAAATCGGCCGAGATCGAGCAGCTGAGGCAGAGCATGGAGACAATGAGGGAAGAGAACCGCAGGTCGCCGGCGAATGTGCTGCTGAAGGACATAGGGGTAAAGCAGGATTAAGTACTAGCAGCGTGTCGGAAAACCCTGACACGCTGCGTAAAAGTTTGTTGGAACGACTTTTCTAATGCTTTTTGCCTTCG
>JARGFV010000150.1 GCA_029210545.1 bacterium | reverse complement strand
AGGAAAGGGAAAACGACGCTTTTCCCTTGCCGTGGAGCGAAAAGTCCCGGATTGGACTTTTTGCGACTCTATCAAGCAGGGACACCCGAAATCCGCGATTGTTTTTGCCAACCTCCGGTCGGGGCATCGGAGAGGCCGTTTTTTCGGTCCCGGTCCGAAGAACGGGTCCGGGCGGCGTCAGGAACTGTTGAGTGACGCCCCAACCCCGGCTGGAGGGGTCCAACAGGTGGATTTCGGGTATTCGCGGTTTGTTGACCGTGTTGGCCCCGCTTTGTATACTCAGTGACTTTTCAGACAACAATGGAATGCTCATTATCCTGACGGGCAGGACGTGTATCGATGAATTTCGAGGGTTGTAAATGCTGTATTTGATCAGGGTTGGAGGATACATAGCCGCCGTGACCTTTTACGGGGTCATGGGCTGGCTGAACTTCATCCAGGCTGGCAAGGTCGGTTTCCTGGGAGCCTTGTCAATCCTCACCGTAACCTCGTGGACAACGAAAAAGGGGCAGGAGAGCCGACCCGGCAGGGCGGCGACTTTCATCACCTTCCTGCTTTTTGCGGGGATCATCTCATTCCAGGGGTTTGTAAGGGATATCTTCGGTGTCGCCCACGATGACATTATCGTGATAGCGGCCCTGTTCAACACGGACGCCAGTGAAGCTTCGGAGTTTGTGCTCCAGAACATTTCCTACATCGGCAAGCACCTGGTTGTGATACTTGTCGTTGCAGGCGTGTATTGGTTCCTCCTTGGCTGGAAGCCGCGAAGGAGCAGGACCCGGGAATCTCTCAAGGCCGACACATCCGGGGTTCCCGGTAAAGATGGAGCGCCGGTCTCCAGGCAGAAAAATGTTCTCCCCCTGGTTCTGACCGTCCTGCTGCTTCTCGTTCATCTCAACCCCACCACCCGCAAGGAAAACCCGCTCCTTTATTTCCCCATCCGGCATGCCAAGTGGCAGAAGGATCTGAAGCGGGTCGAACAGGTCCGGGACAGGATCGATGCCGCCATGGACATGGATGAGGCCTTCAAAGGATTGGACTACACCGGCGACGAGGATCGGACGGTGGTTTTCGTGATCGGTGAGAGCACAACCAGGCTCAACTGGTCCATGTACGGGTATCCCAGGAAAACGACACCACAACTCGAGGCCATGGGTAAGGAACTGTTGAGTTTCAGGGATGTCATCACGACCGCTGCGTCAACGGTGGGGGACATCCAGTTGATCATGGGGCCGGCGACCCGCGAGGATCCCGGGCGGTTCGAAAAGACGCCGGACCTTCTGTCCATGGCCCGCAAGGTTGGATACAAAACGTTCTGGATCACCAATCACACGACAGACCTGACCGGTTCCATCGCGATCATCGCCAAGCACGCGGATGAGATCGTGAGCACGAACCGGGGGGGGTCGAGGACGGAAAGCTCATATGATGAGGTGGTGCTGCCTGCCTTGAAAACGGCCCTGGAGGATCCCGCTCACAGGAAGTTTATCGTCCTTCATCTCCTCGGCGCCCACCCGGTCTTTTATTTCCGCTACCCTGAACCGTTTGCCGTGTTCAACGGTGTCGAAGACGAAGTGACAAGGGAGATGAAAAAGGCCGGCCGGAATTTCGGTGTGATCAAGTGGCGGGGTTTCTACGACAACGCCATGCTTTACTCAGACCACGTTTTGAAAAAGACCATCGACCTGTGCGGGGAAAGTGGTCAATCGGTGGCCTGGCTGTATATCCCCGACCACGGGGAAGATGTCGGCCACTATACAAATTTCATAGGGCACAACCACAGGGTCCCGGCCATGTATGAAATCCCCATGATCTTATGGCGTTCCCCTTCTTATCCGGAGTTCCGGGTGGAACCTGAACAGTTGGCTCAAAGGCCTTACCAGACAGATCGTCTTGACCATACCCTGCTGGGCCTCATGGGGATCTCCGGCGAGTATTATGACCCCGCGGCCGACATCCTGTCGCCGGATTTCACCCCTGCTCCCAGATCCATCGCCGGGAAGCCCTATGGAAAAAGCCGGAACTAAGAATGCGGAACCAGCCTTCGCATGAACCTCCTTCGTTTAAACTTCGAAGGTCAAGAGCTACGGCTGGCCCGAAATCAGATTGGTTTTGATCGGCCTCCGGTCGGGGCGTTTGCGGAGCCGTTTTTACCGTCGGCGGCCACCGGGAGGTTCAACCAGCGACCCGATGCCGCCCACCCGCTCCGGGAATCCGACCGGGGATGTCCCATCGCCGGATTTCTGGCAGAGTTCCCCCCTGCCCGCGGCAGCCAGGCTCCGGAACACCTCACACGCCTCTTTTCAGTCACGCCACCGGCGTGATTACGCCATCGTGAAGATAAGGATCCTCCGCCGGATCATTTCGAACAAACCATAGTACGCCTACTGGACCTTCAGATACAACTGACCCGCGTGACGCGCGACTTTGCCCGCCACCTGGTCCAGACGCCAGAGCATCCCGCCCGGTGTCAGAGCATCCCGCCCGGTGTCAGAGCCAGAGGGAGGGATACGGTCCGGTTCGGACAAATAAAGGACAATCCTGGATAAAAATTGAAGGATTTACCGGCTCGGGAAGATCAAGGGTGTTTGGTTTGGAGGTTCGGGATCGAAAAGAGGGCCAAGGCCGGTCAGAAAAGACCGGCCCCATGGGTTTTGAGCGTACCCGTTCCTGGAAACCTGGTTTCAAGGAAAGCAAGGTACCGAATAAAGGATATTTTCAGGAGGCGGGACAGCAGTAGGTATCGTACATCTGTTGCTTAAAGTCGGCCGAACCGAAGAACATGCGTCTCAGGCCCTTCTTCACATTGTCATCCGTGAACCCGAAGCCCTCGTCCAGGACCAGGATCTTGAAAAACTCCCTGGACCTTCTCTTTCCCTTGCCCCAGCGCATGGCCAGGTGATCGTCGACGAGCAACACGTCCAGCTTGTTGCCAAAAGCCCAGAACTGGAAGGAAGAGTATGAAAACTCCTCCAGATCGTCAACCATGCCGGCTCTTTTGGGGTTGCGGTAGATGTACCTTACACAGGCCATGTAGTATTCGTCCGTATCGATGATACACGACCCGTACCTGCCCCCCCACAGGTGTCCGGAGCGTCCGACCATTTTGTTGTACCGGACGGCGATCCTGGAGTTGAGGTATTGCATGGCGCGGTGAAGGTTCTCTTCGGTGGTGGTGGCGATGATGTGATAATGGTCGGACATGAGGACCACGTGGTGGATGAGAAAGCTATATTTTTCATGGGTTTCCTTCAGTGCCTGGAAGAAGATGCGGGTGACCTGCCGCTGATTGAAGCGGAAGGTCCGGTTGTTGGTCCGGCACGTTAAGTGGTAGGGGTAGATGTTCTGTATGACCCGCAGTGGACGTCCCATGCAGGAGACGCTGCAAGGATGCTGCCAAAACTCCATACCTTCCGGAAAAATATGTTTGTTCTTGCTCTGACACAGGGGTTACTCTGACACAGGGGTTACTGACACAGGGGTTACTTGCTCTGACACCGGGGTTAGACACCGGGGTTACCGGGGTTATACACCCCCGCCGGTCTCTTCTCACTGCGATTATGTCCACAGTAAGTCCAACACGAAGAAACGCTTGACGGTCCCTAGCTGGTTGGCTATATTGCCAAAAAGCCAAGGAGGATTTCATGGAAAAGGCATCTCTCGCCCCTTATGAGAACCAGGCAGCCGTTTTCAAGGCCCTGGCACATCCGGCCCGTCTGTTCATGGTTGAGCAGATCGCTGCTGGTGAAAAGTGCGTTTGCGAGTTGGTCAACATGCTCGGGCTTGATACCTCTACGGTCTCAAAGCATTTAACGGTCCTCAGGAACGCCGGGGTGCTGGTGGACCAGAAAAGAGGCAACATGGTTTTTTTCACGGTACGGATGGAGTGCGTGGTCGGGTTTTTTTCCTGCGTCCGGAAAGCTCTGGAAAGTCAGGCCCGCGAACATCTCGCGGCTGTGGCGGGATGAAGAAACGTTCAGCGAGTAATCGGTTTTTTACTGTTTTATCCGTTATTTAAAGAATCCTTGCCGGAATAAATAGGGGTTTAACGTCGTTTGAAGCTTGAGGTTTGGTGCTCCGCCGCCCGCGGGCGGATCCGAGGTCCAGCTTCCATGACAGGAGGGATAGAGGAATCGGGACGGGAACGGGGTGTCCAGCATGGATCAACGCAACATTGATAGGGTCGCAAAAAGTCCAATCCGGGACTTTTCGCTCCACGGAAAGGGAAAAGCGTCGTTTTCCCTTTCCTCACAAATCAATGACTTACGGTGCGGGTCATTGATTTGGGCACCCCACGCGGGGTGCGTTGATGGACTTTTTGCGACTCTATCAACATTCGACATGGGAGAAGATAAGATGAAAGAAAAGGAAACGGGATGGTTGGTTGATACCGATCCGGGTTGCGGCTGCGGATGTGGGCCAGACAGGCTACAGACATCCCCGGAGAACGTTCAGGGGACCCGGGCAGGTAGGAATATCCTGGATGTGGAGCTGCTGGCGATAGACCTGGAAACCTGCGAGCGCTGCGTCCCCACCGGAGAACAGCTCAGGACCGCGGTGCGGCTTCTCAGACCGGTGGCTGAGGCTCTGGGCGTGGTGTTGATGTACCGGGAGACCGTTGTGCGGACTCCGGAAGAGGCGCAGGCCAGGGCCCTGCTCAGCTCGCCGACGATACGGGTAAACGGCCGGGACATCGCCCAGGACATCCGCGAGTCGGAGTGCGCCTCCTGCGGAGATCTGACGGAAAAAAACGCCATAATTGAGTGTCGTGATTGGCATTACCGGGGCGAGGTTTATCCTTCGGTACCCCTCCCGCTTCTGATCGAAGCCATCATGGAAGCCATGTTGAAAATAGATGACCTGCCGTTTTTCACTTCGGGGCCCCTGGAGGAGCTTCCGGAAAACCTGAAGCGGTATTTCGATAACAGAAAACAGGTTAAAAACATGCCATCCTGCTGCTGTTGACGGTTAATTTAAGGCGCCGACAAATTTTGCATAGATAAATTTCTGAGACTGAAAGGAACAGAAATTTATATGGAGTGGAAAAAGGAATACAAACCACTGCTCTACATTGTGGGCAGCTTCCTGCTGCTCTTCTTTCTGCCTATCGAGTCGATCCGCCTTCAGGGTGCCATCGTTGAATCTTTCGCCCTGGCAAAATGGTACGCCAGGGAGCACGTGATCCTCTGCCTGGTGCCGGCTTTTTTTA
>JARGFV010000149.1 GCA_029210545.1 bacterium | reverse complement strand
CACCACTAATTACGTTCTGCTTGAATGCTCAGCGCTCATTCAGCATCGCCTTGGGTTTGTGGCTGTGCGTGGGATTAAGGAGGACATGCTCGGGCTCGTAAATATCCATTGGATCGACCCGGAAACGCACAGGGCCGCGGTGAGCGCGTTTCTGGCAGCTTCCAGACGAAAGCTCAGCCTCGTGGACTGTGCCAGCTTCGAGGTGATGCGTACCCTGGGCATCAAGCTTGCGTTTGCTTTTGATTCTCATTTCAAAGAGCAGGGTTTTACCTGCATTCCGAGCTTTTCTCTGAGTCCTCTGTGATCTGTGTGAGAGGCAGCCTTGTCTCGTTCCGAAGTAACAGGTCCTTTCCCCACCATATTCCCATCCCTATCCCCGTTCCCAGAATGTTCAATACCAGGTCGGTCAAGTACGAGCTACGGGAAACCAGGAAGACCTGGTTGGTTTCGATGAACAGGCTGAGCAGTCCTCCTGCAAGAATTGGATATAAAAGGTTTTTCCAGCTATTTTTTTCACTGGGGACCTGTGTGAAAAAAATAGATAGGGCCAGACCCAATGGGATAAAGCCAACCACATTGACGATAGCGTCTTTGTAAAAGTGTCTTTTCTGGAGGAACTGCCTGGAGGGCATGGCAAGGAATTCCCAGTGCAGGGGAACCAGGGTGTCAGGGATGATAAGGTTCCATCCGTTTCCAGCCTGGTTGCCAACAACCCCACCTGCAGGTTTTTCCAAACGGTATTTTATGAACTCTTCCCCGGATCCAGGTCTGCTCCCACTTCCCCATTGTTCGAAACGTTTCAGGATCTCAGTCGGACTCAGTGCACCGTCAAATGCTGAGAAACTCCATATGGTTCCCCGCCAGGGGCTGTCTCCATTGGAAGCATTACCTAGTACAAGTGACCTGACAGGGCGTTTTGAAACTGCTTCTGCAAAGTCGAACCCACTTGCCTCTTTTACCAATTGACCGTTCACATATATATCGGCGCTTCCCACGTTCAGGACGAGAGTAATAGCCACGGGTTCGCCCGGATTGAGCACATCTCCGTGGTCGATCTCCCTTTTGATTTTTTCAACCCCAAGGCCATTTTCCATGAGCCGGACGATGAGAGAACTCTTCCATTGACCGAGGTACATCACTTCCCGGCCCGAGACATCACAAAGGGAGAGGATGTGTGGGATGCCTCGATTGTAACTCCTTTCCGGATTGAGCATGAGCTCAAGGGTCAGGGGGCTATCAGAATTACCGTCCTCAGGCCATGCGGAATCCCCGGTGCTGTAGGCGATCCCTCGGCCGTGGAAGTGAAGGCCGCTCCCATCTTCATTCACGGACACCTGGTTCGGTGAAAAATAGTTGAAGGGGTAGAGGCCGATAAAGAGCATGCCCAGGATCATGCAGATTATTAGGAGGCGAAGAAGGTTTCGGGGGAGGAGAGGCATGGCGGATAAAGAATAGCCTTTGGAAAAGATCGAGTAAACACTATTGGTGTAGGATCGCGCCACCCGGTTAGCGGTTTCCGCCGTCGCCCTTCGAGCTGAGGTGGACCGGCGCGATGACAAAACAGCGGGGATCGCTTTGTCCAGGTGACAACTCGCGATGACAGCACAAAAAAGCAGGGCCTAAAATGGCCCTGCTTTCAAATATGCCCAGTTAAACGCTTAGCTGAGTTTTCTGCGGAAGGCGGCCACGCCCAGCATTCCGATCCCGAGAAGGACCAGGGTGCCCGGCTCAGGAACTCTGGTACCCGCGTCGTGGGAGAACGGTGCGAAAGGTTCGCCATCGGCGGGATCGTACAGGTCAAAGTGGATCATGGTGCCATCAACCAGGTTGGTGGTGTCAATGTTGAAGCCAACGTAGTAGCTGTACCCTGGTGCTCCACTGTCATCTTGTACATTATAACTGCCAACTGTATCAGCTGCGGCAAACTTGACATCGAAGATGCCGTAGTATGTTTCGAAAATACCGTGCTCCTGAAGTTCCATTGGCGTGGTGCTAAAATTGGGACTTCCGTAATTACTAAAAGACAATGGGGCACCATCGACGTCCACAGTACCAAAGGCCGCATCCGGATCAAGGCCGTCCTCAAAGCCGATTTTAGCGTAAACAGCCACGCTCATCTCATATCTCTTGTTAAAGTCTGGTGAATCCTGTGTCAGCAGAGCGTAAAGGGTGAACAACGTATCACCTGTGATGGTGCTTTGCTCTGTACCGCCGACATACTCACCACCAGAGATATCCACCTGCAACACAGGCAGTGCCGTTGCCCCTGCAGCGAAGACAAAGACACCGAGGAGGCACAGAGTGAAGAGTAACTTTTTCATATCGTTTTCCCTTTCATCAGTTGGTTTCCGAGCATTATTCTTTTACCAAGATAACAGGACTCTTGACTCGTATTAAGCTGTAAGTACGCAAGGACTATGCCAAGAATGGGGTGTAAATGGTCTTTCATTGCCTTACTCAGGATTTTTCTTAATCCCACACCCCTGCCTTTGTTTAAGTGCGGATCTTATTCAGCAGAGACAGGCTGTTCATTTCGTATTACTCTCTTTTCTCCGCCTTCCCGACCTGTTCCGCCAGGAAGGTGCGCTCTCTTTTCGTAAGGTTTTCCGACGCATTTTGCTGATTATATCCTGGCAGGGCGCCTTAAGGCTAAAAAGTGTTGTTAAAACAACTGGTTAGGGAAAGATTTCGCTGCCTTTCGATAGTGTAAGGAATGGCGACGCTCTGACAGGAAAAGATTGTCGTTTTTATCAAATTGGCGGTTACTGGATGGTCTCTTTGAAAGCCTTGACGATGCGCTTGTCAAACTGGGTGCCGCTCTTTTCCATCAGCGTGTCGAGGGCGCTTTCCACGGACATGGCCGACCGGAAGGGCCGCTCGTGGGTCATGGCGTCGAAGGCGTCGGCCACAGCCAAAATCCGGCCGCCGATGGGGATCTCCTCGCCCATGAGGCCGTCCGGGTAACCATGACCGTCGTAGCGCTCGTGGTGGGTTTTCACCGCCTGGATATCCAGGTCCAGCTTGGGGAAATTTTCCAGGATCCGGGCGCTCCACAGCGGGTGCTGGCGGACCAGGCTCGATTCGCCCGAATTCAGCGATCCTTTCCTGCCCAGTATAGACTCGTCGATGGCGATGCGTCCAAGGTCGTGGAATCGGGCGGCCTTGGCGATGCGCATGGCATCGGCTTCGTTCATTTTTAGTTTCCTGGAGACCCGATAGCTGGCCTCGGAGACCCGTTCGGCATGCCCCCTGAGGTAGGGGCTTTTGCTCTCGGCGATGTTGAGCAGGATGTCGGCCGTTTCGTGGAGGAACTCTTTCTGAATCCCGACGAACCGCTTGCCCTCGGCCAGCAGTTTGGACATGGCCGTTACGTGGGGCAGAAGGTTTTGCAGGTCCATCTGGGTGAAGGTGCCCCTGTCGCGCCGGTTGGAAAAGTTGACCACCCCGAAAGCATCGTTGTCGAAAATGAGGGGGATCGACAGGAAGGACGGGGAGCTGTAGCGGAGGCCCTTCCTTGCCCTTTTGGGCATGAAAAGATCGACGTTGTCCACCATCAGGGGTTGGCGTTTGCTTAACGCCTGGCCACAGATGCTGTCCTCGATGGCCAGGACGCTCTTCTGGACCTCTGCCTCGAAACCCTGGAACCCGACACCGTGCTTGAAAACCAGCTTCTCGCCACTCTCGTCGGCGATCATGATGGAGACCCTGTCAGCGCCGCTCATGCGGGAGAAGAACTCAACAAGGTTGGACAGGAGGTTTTCCATGTCGAAGAAGCTTCCCAGAGAGTCCAGGAGTTCCTGGAGGTCGAGGGAGACCGGTTTGAGGTCAGGGTGGTGGGACGCGGAGAAAGGGCTCACCACGCGGTTCCCGCCATGGGTCTGGGCATTTTTGAGATTGTTCTGGGCTTCGCTTATCAGTTCGGAGATAGTCATGCACTGAGGGAAGGCCGAAACGCCCACGCTGACAGTGAATTTCAGTTCAGGTTCCGCTCCCCTCGTTGATATGGGTACGGAGGAAAGCCGGTGACGGAGGCGGTTGGCCAGCAACGTGGCTTCATGAAGATCGGTCTCCGGGAGGAGAAGGGCCAGGGTGGTGTCGGAGAAACGGCTGAAGGTGTCTATTTTGCGGACCATCGGGAGGATGTGCTCCGCTACCTCCCTCAGGATAAGTCCCATACCAAGGGACAACAGCTGGTCCCGGACACCGCCGTTATCGATCTCGATGAAGAAAATACTGAAGGCGCGGTTATTGCGCCGGCACCTGGCGAACTCCTTTTCCAGCTCCATTTCGAACCGGGCACGCATGGGCAGGACCGTGAAGGGATCGCGCTCCTCCACCGTATGGTGGACAGGCTTGGTCAATTTGTGGAAAATTCCCTCCAATTGGAGTACCAGAATCCACAGGAGACGGACCGTCTCGTCGGGGAAGTTGTACGGTTTGGAGGAAAAAAGCTGGACGATACCCTGGAGGTCGCTCCCCACCATAATGGGGATGGAGATGAGTGATCGGCAGCCTATCTCTTTGAGGAGCCTTTCCATCTCGGGGGAATCGGGTTCTTCGACCCTCACCGGGAGGCTGTTTTCAACAGTCCACTCGAGGAAGATGTTGCCCTTGTGCATGGCCGGGGGAAGTTTGTCTGCAAAACCGTGGATGAGGCCTGGATAGAAGCTTTTATCGTCCTCATCCAGGAGATAAAAGACGGCTTTCTCGAAGGCAACCAGTTCCCGGGCCAGTTCGACGATAACCTTCAGAGCCGAGTTGAAATCCAGCCTCAGGCTGTAGATCATCGAGGCCCTGATCAGGACGTTCAGTTTGTGCACGAGGGCTTCGACGGCGGTCGTGTCCAGTTCCGGCGGAACATTGACGACGAAGCTCTTGCCCCTTTTCATCAAACACAGCTCCAGACGGTTGTTTTTGTCATTTACATGTATAAAACCCAGTACAGGCTATCGTAATTGTACGCAAGAAACATTCCAAAAATCCCAGTACCTGTCAATGAGGGACTAACCGGGTGTTTGGATCGCCCCCCTCCGGTACCCTTTGCCGGAAATCCTTGCAGGATGGTCGGGAGAAGAGACGTGGCATTACACGGTAATCTGACAAGCTGCCGGGTACATTATATATCAACCTTCATACTTAGTTGTGCCTGTAAAATTCATAACTAGTTGAATTTATTGGTTTATTTATTGATTTAGTGCTGTTAAAATCACCATAAATAGTTATTGGA
>JARGFV010000148.1:3474-5298 GCA_029210545.1 bacterium | reverse complement strand
CGAGTGCCAATGGCTGTGTGTTCGATCCGTGAGGGAACCGAAAACCACGCTTTTCGGTTCCCGTTGAGCCAAAGTCCCGCCCGGACTTTGGCGACCCTATTAAAGACAGGATCTGATATGTCCCGAGGCAATATCATTCTGGCGGCACTCCTGTGGTCCATCATCGCATTCCTTATCCTTTATCCGGTGTCGATCCTGATGCAGGAAAGTTTCACCATCACCGGAACCGACGGCTGGGGCATCAGCAATTACCTGGAGTTCTTCAAGGATACTTATTATCTCAAGACCTTTGGCAAGACCCTCCTGCTGAGTACCCTCTTGCTCCTGACGACCACCCTGTTCGGGGTGCCCCTGGCGTACATCCTGGCAAGATACCGGCACAGGGGAAAGACTGTTTTCACAGCCCTCATCCTTTTGCCCATTGTCCTGCCCGCTTTCGCCGGCGTATTCGCGTTCATCATCTTTTTCGGCAAGTACGGCACGATGAACCTGCTCCTCATGAACACCGGGCTGATCGAGACACCCGTCAATTTCATCTACGGGCTGCACGGGCTGGTGTTCGTTCAATCCCTGCACATGCTTCCTTTCATCGTCCTCGGCCTTTCGGCGGGCTTCACCAACATCGACCCTTCCTTTGAAGAGGCCGCTGAAGTCGAGGGAGCCAGCGGCTTTAAGAGGTTCATCACAATAACGCTGCCTCTGTGTACCCCGAGCTATCTGGCGGGTGCCGTCCTCGTGTTCCTGTGGCCCTTTACGGACTGGCTCACACCGATGATCCTGGGGCAGACGGATCTCCTGCCCTCGGTCGCCTACATCAACATCGCCTATCACTTTACGGACATGCACCGCAAGTACATGGGGATCGTAGCGGTGGTTGTTTCGGCTGTTTTCTGCATTTCCCTCTTTTTGCTCGTCCGGTGGTGGGTCGAAAAGAAAAAGTATACCGGCCTCTCGAAGGGAACAACGTCGGAAGGCAGGGTGATCGAGCCGGGCCCGCTGCTTAAAACGGGCGCATACGCATACCTGATCTTTATTGCCGTCATTGTCCTGCTGATCCCCATCGTCCTGGGGCTATCCGCTTTTTCCAGAAGATGGGTCTTTGAGCCGTTTCCCACCTACTGGACCCTCGATAATTTCAGGCTCATCCTTCTGGAAAGCCCGACCCTGATCAAGAACTCCTTCCTGTTCAGCGGGCTGGCCCTGGTCTTCGGGGTCGCCTTTGGACTTCCAGCCGCCTATGTCATCGTCCGCACCCGTGTCCCGGGCAAGGATGCCCTCGACTTCGTCATCACCCTGATGCTGGCTTTCCCGGGTATCGCCATCGGTGTGGGTTACATGCTGGCATTCTGGGGAACGATACCCCTGGCCAGATATTGGATCATCATGCCGCTGGCCCTGTTCGCGCGGCGGCTCCCGTATTTCCTGAGAATGGCGCACGCCTCTTATCTGCAGCTGGATGTCTCCCTCGAGGAGGCCGCGGAAGTGTCGGGCGCCGGCAGGCTCAGGACCTTCATGACCATATCCTTGCCCTTGCTGCTCAAGGGCGTGCTCGTCGGCGTGATGATGTTCTTCATCATGGCGTTCCAGGAGATCTCCACCGCCATATTCCTTTACCGGGGAGGCTGGGAAACGCTGCCCATCGGGATCTATCTGAACTGGCACCGCGGCATGGAGTTCGGCATCGCCGCCGCCATGGCGTTTTTGATGATCGTGATCACCTTCGTCCTTCTGCTTATCGCATCGAGGATCGGCGGCAACATGCTCAAGGCTGCCTGGAGTACTGATGAATAGGGGAGCCGATCCTCGACGCGCCCGCGTGGGCGT
>JARGFV010000148.1:0-3377 GCA_029210545.1 bacterium | reverse complement strand
CGTCCGAACCGATGGTGGTATGTTTGATTCATCGGTTCGTGAGCTAAGCGAAAACCGCGTTTTTCGCTTAGCGTGGAGCGGGCAGTCCCGGCAGGACTTCCCGCGACCCTTACAGTCAGTCGGCGGCAACATGCTCAAGGCTGCCTGGAGTACTGATGAATAGGGGAGCCGATCCTCGACGCGCCCGCGTGGGCGTCCGAACCGATGGTGGTATGTTTGATTCATCGGTTCGTGAGCTAAGCGAAAACCGCGTTTTTCGCTTAGCGTGGAGCGTTAACCCCGCACAATACACATGCCTTGTCCGGGAGAGGCGCCCGGAGCGATGATCGATACCGGGTACCGGGTACTAAATCATCATGGGAGATATTAAATGGCATTCATCGAGATCAGGAACCTGCTCAAGCGCTACAAGAAGGTGGTGGCAGTCAACCACATAGACCTTGAGGTGAAGCAGGGAGAGATGTTGACCCTTCTCGGGCCCAGCGGGTGCGGCAAAACCACCACCTTACGCTGCATCGCCGGACTGGAAACACCGGAAGAGGGGGACATCGTTATCGACGGCAAGCCGATGCTCTCGGAAGGGTTTGTCCATCCGTCACAACGGGGGATCGGCATGGTGTTCCAGAACTATGCCGTATGGCCGCATATGAAGGTCTTCAACAATGTCGCATACGGCTTGAAAATTCAGAAGCTGTCCAGGAACAATATCCAGGAAAGAACGCTGGAAGCACTGGAGCTTGTGGGGCTGAAGGGGTTAGGGGACCGGTACCCGTCCCAGTTGAGCGGTGGACAGCAGCAGCGGGTGGCCCTTGCGCGGGCGCTGGTGAGAAATCCCAAGGTGCTGCTGCTGGATGAACCCCTGAGCAACCTGGATGCGAAGTTGAGGGAAAAGATGCGGTTTGAAATTAAGGGCCTGGTCAAACGCATGGGCATCACATCCGTCTATGTCACCCACGATCAGGCAGAGGCCATGGTCATCTCCGACAGGATCGCCGTCATGGACTCGGGGAAAATCGTGCAGATCGGCACTGCCCAGGAGATCTATAAAAAACCCGCCAGTAAATTTGTCGCCGATTTCATCGGCACCATGAATTTTATATCCGGCGAGATCGTTCAGGCCATCCGGGACACCACTGCAGCAATCCCATCGCCATCCGGGGCAGTCTGTGTTCGCACTGAATTCAGCGAGAAGGTGTTGTGTTCAACGGACGGCGCCACGGAAGCGACACCGGGGAAAAAGGTGTATGTGTCCATTCGTCCTGAAGACGTGGAAGTGGTCACAGACACGCCTCGGGAAATGGAGAACCAGTTCAGGGGTGTCGTCGCCCACAAGGCGTACCTGGGTAATTTCATTTATTTTTTCGTGGACGTGAACGGAACGAGGATCCAGGCGCAGGTTTCGCACAGCCTGCCTCTGGACGAAGGACAGGAAGTCCACCTTTACCTGGATCCGGCAAAATGCATGATCCTGTTTTAAAGCGACGTGTCCAGAATCCAGAGTCGCCGGAGTCCAGACTCTGAAGCTGGAGGCTTCAAATGCGATTTCTGTTCCGTAAACAGCGCATGGTAAAGGCCCTTGTCGAGGCGTACCTGGACAATCTGCGTAACGTCCAGCAGACTTTTTCACGGGCCATCGACAGCTGCCTTGGAGACGATGCCAGTTGTGACTTCAGGACCCTGGTTGACGAAACCCATCGTTTCGAATCCAGGGCCGATGACATCCGGGAAGAGATAAAGACCCTCATGTACAGCAAGGTGCTTCTCCCGGAGTCCCGCGGGGACATCATGGGGCTCCTGGAATCCATCGATCAGATCCCCCGTTTCTTCGAGATCGTTCTCAACATCATCCGGACGCAGAAACTCGCCATACCTGATCTCCTTGTATCCGATGTCCGGGAGCTGGTCAGCGTTTCCATGGAGGCCTGCGACCTGGTGTTCAGGCAGGTGGAAGACCTGTTTCAACGGGGCCGCCGGATCCCGGAACTACTCGATGTCATCGACAAGAAGGAGAGCCAGTGCGACATCATCGAGCGTCGGATCATCACCACACTCTTCGATTCCGATATCGACCCTTTCCTCAAGATCCAGCTCAAGGAACTGGTGGTCCTGTTAGGTGACGTCTCCGACCAGGCGGACCGCGTATCAAAGCGGATCAACATCATTAGTTTAAAGAGGCGGGTTTAGATGTTGCCCATCTTGGGAGGCGTCTTCCTGGGATGGTCCCTTGGAGCCAACGACGCTTCCAATGTCATCGGACCGGCCGTCTCATCGAGGATGCTCCGCTTTACCACCGCGGCGACCATGGCATCCCTGTTCGTCCTGATGGGCGCTTTGCTCCAGGGGCGCTCGGGTATCGACACCCTGTCGGGCCTGACCCGGATGAACCTCCACCAGGCTGTCCTGGCCTCCATATCCGCAGCCATAACCGTGACCCTCATGACGATCGGGCGCCTCCCCGTGTCCACATCCCAGGCAGTGGTAGGAGCCATCCTGGGGATCGGTCTCGTCAACAGGCATATTGACATGACGGGCCTGGGAAAGGTGGTCACGTGCTGGGTGGGAACGCCCGTGGGAGGAGCCATCATGGCGATGGTGGTCTATCGGACGCTGGCGATAGTCAACAACCGGCTGAGCCTGAACCTCCTCGAAAGCGACGCACTTCTTCGAATCGGCCTCGTGGTGGCCAGCTCATACGGCGCCTTTGCTCTCGGGGCAAACAACGCGGCCAACGTGACCGCCGTCTTCGTGGGAGCCGGTCACCTTTCCGTTCCCTCAGCTACGCTGATCGGGGGCCTGAGTATCGGCCTGGGGATCCTCACCTTCAGCAAGCGGGTGATGGTGACCGTGGGGTCGCGCCTGGTCCGCCTTGACCCCTTTTCCGCCCTGGTCGTGCTCCTGGCCGAGGCCATCACGGTCCATTTCTACACTTTCGTCGGCGTCCCCGTCTCCACCTCCCAGGCCATCATCGGGGCGGTGATCGGCATCGGCCTGCTCAAGGGGATCCGGACTGTAAATAAACGCACTCTGCTCTCCATCCTGAGCGGCTGGCTCCTCACACCCATTATCGCCGCAGCGCTGGTGCTGGCCATGCTGAGGTATAATTAAAGTACCTGGTACTTAAGGCCGCACCTGACGAAATGAAGGGAAATCCCATGAGAAGAGAAGAAATCCTGCCCAGGCTCAAGACAGGCCAGGCCTTCGACATGGTAGTGATCGGGGGGGGCGCCACCGGCTGCGGCGTCGCCCTGGACGCGGCCAGCCGGGGTCTTAAAGTCGCCCTCGTGGAAAAGAACGACTTTTCCGAGGGCACCAGCAGCCGCAGCACCAAGCTGCTCCACGGCGGCGTCCGCTACCTGGAGATGGCCGTCAAGCACCTG
>JARGFV010000147.1 GCA_029210545.1 bacterium | reverse complement strand
TTGGTCGGGACTTCGGGGTCGGCGGGTGGCGTCGATGCCGAAAAGTCCAGGTACCAGGACCGGCGTGTCAAAAACAGCCCCCTCAGACACCCCGACCGGAGGCCGGCCCAGACCAATCGCGGATTTCGAGTTTTCAGCCGTCACAGTTTACTGTAAACCGTAAACTGTAGACTCGCAGACTGTTCATCCACATTCCTGGGGAGGATCTTTTGAACAAAACACCAGGAGGAAAGGCAAACCGGCTTTCCAGGTCCGGCAGCCCCTACCTTCTCCAGCACGCCCGGAACCCGGTTAACTGGTATCCGTGGTCTTCCAAGGCGTTCATGAAAGCCACCGCCGAGGACAAACCGGTTCTCCTGTCCATCGGCTACTCAACCTGCCACTGGTGCCACGTCATGGAGGCCGAGTCGTTCAGCGACCCGGAGGTCGCAGCGCTCCTCAACGAAACCTTCGTGTGCATCAAGGTGGACCGCGAGGAGCGTCCCGACCTGGACCACCTCTTCATGAACGTCTGCCAGCAGATGACCGGTACCGGCGGATGGCCCCTCAACGTCATCATGACGCCTGACAAGAAACCGTTTTTCGCCGGCACCTACTTTCCCCGTGAATCGAGCCATGGACGAATGGGGATGCTGGAACTCATACCCAAGGTCAGGGATCTCTGGAACCGAAGGAGACCCAAGGCCGTGGCGGCTGCCGAGGACGTGGTCAAGTCGATCTGTGAAGCGCTGACTCCCAGACCTGTCGGAAGACCAGGGAAATCCCTTATCGGCCAGACTTTCGGACAGATGTTTGGACAGTTCGATACCCGGCACGGCGGATTCGGCTCCGCACCAAAGTTCCCGACTCCGGTCAACCTCCTTTTCCTCCTCCACTACGGGAAGAGAAATTCCGAACCGAGGGCCATGGAGATGGTCCGGAAAAGCCTGCGGGCCATGAGGCTGGGCGGTATTTACGATCACATCGGCGGCGGGATACACCGTTACTCCACCGACGCCGCCTGGACCGTGCCTCACTTCGAGAAGATGCTCTACGACCAGGCCCTCGTTTCCATGGCCGCCACCGAGGCTTACAGGGCGACAGGGGAGGAGGAGTTCAAGGAGTTCTCCGAGGGGATCCTGGACTTCGTTCTCAGGGAGATGACCGGTCCTGATGGTGGATTTTACACCGCCGTGGACGCCGACAGCGAAGGGGTGGAGGGCAGGTTTTACACCTGGACACCAGGAGAGATCGAAGAGGTCCTCGACGGGGTGGACAACAGGATCGCGCGGTTCATTTTTAACCTTTCCAACGAGACCGGGCTGATCGAGGGGGATGGGGGATCAGGGGAGCGCCACGTCCTTTTTCGATCAGCGGCCCTCGACGCGGCCGCCCCGCAACTGGGTATGTCCCCGGCGCAGCTCGCTGAGGCGGTTAAAAAGATCACCTCAAAGCTCATGGAGGCCCGGGAGCAGCGGGTCAGGCCCTTCACTGACTTGAAGGTCCAGACCGACATGAACGGGCTCATGATCGCATCACTTGCCAAAGCGGCCGGGGCCTTCGACAACATGGACTACGCCCACGCCGCCGAAAAAGCCGGCGTCTTTGTCAGCGAGAGGATGAGGGGAAGCGAAGGGCAGCTTCTCCACATCAGGTACAGCGAGAAGGCAACGGTGCCGGCCTTCCTGGACGATTACTCATATCTCCTCTGGGGACTCATGGAGCTTTACCAGGCTACCTTCCGTCCGCCATATCTCACAGGAGCCATATCACTGGCCGAGGAGATGATCGGACTGCACTGGGACGACGACGGCGGCGGGCTCTTTTTCAGCCCGAGGGGAAGCGGTCCACTGCCTGTCCGTCACAAGTTCGCCGCCGACGGCGCCGTACCGTCAGGGAACGCGGTAGCAGCCATGAACCTGCTGAGGATAGGAAGGTTGACGGCCAAACCCGACTACGAGGAAAAAGTCGCCCAAATCGGGAAAGCGTTCGCTGGAAACATGGCAAAGTATCCAGCTGCCCACGCTCATCTGATCTCCGTGTTCAACATGGCCCTCAACTCCTCGGCAGAGGTCATCATCACCGGTGATCCTTCCAGGCCCGACACCCTTGAGATGGTCTCGGCCCTGAGAAAGGCTTACTGCCCCAACATGGTGGCGGTGTTCATCCCCTCGACCACCCGAAACACCGAGGTCGCACGGCTTATCCCCTACGCCAGGGATATCCGTACCTTCGAAGGCCTGGCCACCGCCTACGTCTGCAAGGATTTCATCTGCCGGGCCCCCACCACGGTGCCGGAGGAGATGATAGCCGCCATCGAGGATGTGGAGACAGGAGGACCGTGAAGGGCAGTAGCCAGCAGTCAGAAACCAGAACACCACGTTGGATCATCCGATCCATGATCTCCGATTTTCCTGTACTGATTACTGATCACCGGTTACTGATTACTGCTTTCCTTGACACCCCCATTTTCGGCTGTTAGGTAATCAAAACTTATTTCAAATTTCACACTCAGGAGATCCATATGAGCACTATCGAAAACCTTGCGGTAAACACCATCCGGATGCTCGCCGTGGACGGCGTCCAGAAAGCCAACAGCGGCCACCCGGGAATGCCCATGGGCGCCGCGGCCATGGGCTATGTCCTCTGGAAAAGGTCCATGAAGCACAACCCGCGCAACCCCCTGTGGCCCGACAGGGACCGGTTCATCCTGTCGGCCGGACACGGCTCAATGCTCCTGTATTCCCTGCTGCACCTTACCGGTTACGACCTGAGCCTCGACGATCTGATGGATTTCAGGCAGTGGGGCTCGCGAACGCCGGGACACCCCGAAAACCACCTCACACCCGGGGTGGAAGTGACCACCGGCCCCCTTGGCCAGGGAATCTCCAACGCTGTCGGCATGGCCATTGCGGAGGCCCACCTGGCCGCGGTATTTAACCGGCCGGATCTTGAGATCGTCGACCACTTCACATACGTCATCGCCAGTGACGGGGACCTCATGGAGGGAGTCGCCTCGGAGGCCTGTTCCCTGGCCGGACACCTTGGACTGGGGAAGCTCGTCGTCCTTTACGACGATAACCACATCTCCATCGACGGATCCACGGACCTGGCTTTCACCGAGGACTCAATGGCCCGTTTTGCCGCCTACGGCTGGCACACCCAGGAGGTATCCGACGGGAACGATATCGACGCCATCGAATCCGCTGTCGACAAAGCACGCGGGGAAACCGGCCGTCCCTCCATCATCGCTGTCAGAACCCATATCGGTTTCGGAAGCCCCAACAAACAGGACACATCCGGCGTCCACGGCTCCCCTCTTGGAGAGGATGAGATCCGCCTGACCAGGCAGAACCTCGGGTGGCCTCTTGAGGCGGCCTTCACGATCCCGGATGAGGTCAAGGCGCACTTTGCCCAGGTTGTTCATGGCGGTGAGGCCGCCCAAACCGCCTGGGAGGAGATTTTCGCCGGGTACGAGAGACGGTATCCGGATCTGGCCGCCCAGTGGAGGCAGATGTGGAGCAAGGAACTCCCGGACGGGTGGGAGGATATGGTGCCGGATCTTTCCGGAGAAGCCATGGCCACCAGGGCCGCCTCCGGGAAGGTCATTAACGCCCTGGCCCCCGCTCTGCCCCGGCTCCTGGGAGGCTCCGCGGACCTGGCTCCGTCCAACAACACTTTCATAAAGGGTGAACCCGCTTTCTCCAGGCACGACAGGGCAGGACGGAACTTTCACTTCGGTGTCCGGGAACACGGGATGGCCGCCATGGCCAACGGCATGGCCCTTCACGGCGCTCTTCACCCCTACGTGGGTACCTTCCTCATCTTTTCCGACTACATGAAACCTTCCATGCGCCTTTCGGCCCTCTCGGGAGCGAACGTCACCTACATCCTGACCCACGACAGCATCGGGCTTGGGGAAGACGGTCCGACCCACCAGCCTGTCGAGCAGCTGGCTTCCATCAGGTCCATTCCGGGGTTTGTGGATCTGCGACCTGCCGATGCGGCCGAGACCGCCGAAGCGTGGAAGATCTCCCTGCAGCTGGACGGACCTGCCGCCCTTGTCCTGACCCGCCAGACAGTCCAGCCAATCGACCGGAGCGCCTGTCCGCCGGCCTCGTCCATCCGGAGAGGGGCTTACGTCCTCGCCGAAACCGGGAATGACCGGAGGGCGATCATCATCGCTTCCGGGTCCGAGGTCGGTCCGGCACTGGGAGCCATGAAGCTGCTGGACGTGAAAGGCATCCACGTCCGGGTGGTCAACATGGCGAGCTTCGAACTGTTCGAGCGGCAATCCGAAGCGTACCGGCGGGAGGTGCTGCCGCCCGAACTCACCGCCCGGGTCGCGGTTGAAGCTGCCTCCCCCTTCGGGTGGGACCGGTACACAGGCAGTGGAGGGAAGATCATCGGTATCAACCGTTTCGGTTCTTCGGCCCCGGGGGGCACGAACATGGTAAAGTTCGGGTTCACGGCAGAGAATATCGCCAGAACCGTTGAAGAACTCCTGCAAGGCTGATCGTTCGTACGTGAGCTAAGCGTGAACGCGTAGCTGCGAAAGACCTCGTGTTCAAACTTCGCACACCTACGCATGCACTCAATCGACACCAGACCTCCCAAACAGGGTCAAGTTATCAGTTTATCAAGTCTCTGTGTGAGTGAAGCCCTACCTTGTATTCAGGTATCCTGGTACCCGCGCACTTACGCACGAACGCACATCGCACTGCTTTTCCCAGAACCTTTTTCCCGGGTGTTTCCATTCCGCAGATCAGCGTTTATACTTGTAGTTGATCGCTGGCAGACACAGGGAAAGAGGATTGAGAATTATACCCAAAACGCAAAACACCAAGCCCGAGTGAAGCGAGCGAGCGGGCGGGGGTGAATAAACCGGTTTCACCAGCACCGGGGGTTCCATTATGAAAACCAGGCCTGCAGTTTTCGTCTTTGTCCTGACAGTGCTGTCTTCAGTTTTCACGCCGGCAGCGTTTCAACATTCTGACGCTGCCAGCCGGAGGGGCGACGATGTCCAGATCTTCAGCCTCCAGATCCTCGTCAACCAGGCCTACCAGATGGCCCTGGAGGGGGGCAGCCTGGTCATGCTCGACCAGATGGGCAAGGGGGGAATTTTCGGGGGAGTGATCGACAAGCGGGGCTGGACCATGATCGACCAGAGTGAACGCATTATCTCTGACGCTGTCAACGGTGAGGAGATGAAACAGCTGGTTCGTGAGGGAAAGGGTGATGACCCCCTTTTATCCACCGTAAAGGAGAATGCAGGCCTGCTTCTGAAAGCTGTTGCCGAGATCCGGACCTATCTCAAAACGGAAACGACCGAACCCCAATTATCCCGGATGCACTCCCTTT
>JARGFV010000146.1 GCA_029210545.1 bacterium | reverse complement strand
TTTTCCCTTCCCGTAGAGCCAAAGTCTCGCACAGACTTTGGTGATCTATCAGCAGTCATTGTAAGGAAAGGGAAAACGACGCTTTTCCCTTTCCGTGGAGCTAAAAGGCCCGGATTGGACTTTTTGCGACCCTATCAAACATTGATACGTGGTCACGAAGGCTCTTGGATACGTAGAGACTTGGACACATCAATCATGACCAGCGAAACTCTCAATGACCCGGTGGTGGTCGGCGCCATATTCGGGCACGGCGCGAAGGTAAGCCCGGCCTGGTTCGTCTTCGGAGGGCGGAAGGTAAAGGTCTCCGGCGTCAACCACGTGTGGATCGAGAGGCAGGGCCTCGCCACCTTGCACCACTTTTCCGTTTCAGACGGCCCTGACACATTCCATCTCGTCATGAACAGCGAGACCCTTTCCTGGCACATCGAGGGGATCAGCCTGCCTTGATGACCTTGAACGGGCGGATCTTCGTCCACGTGGACATGGATGCCTTCTTCATTTCGGTGGAGGAACTGGCAAACCCTGCCCTTAAGGGCCGCCCCTGCGCCGTTGCGGGACCAGGGAAGAGAAGCATCATCACAACATCAAGTTATCCGGCGAGGAAGACAGGCGTTCGAACAGGGATGACGGTGGCCCAGGCACGCTGTGTGTGCCCGGGTCTGACGGTGATCCGGGCCGACTACAGGAAATATTCGGACGCGTCTGGCAGGGTCATGGACGCATTGGGCACCTTTACACCCGACCTGAGAGTTACCTCCGTGGACGAGGCGTGGTTCGAAGGGACGTTTCTCCTGCCTGAATCCGGTTTACCCCGGGAGCTCGGCAGGGCGATCAAGAATAAAATAGGGGAAGACACCGGTTTGACGTGCAGCGTGGGGATCGGAGAAAACAGGCTCCTGGCCAAACTTGCCAGTGGCATGGAAAAGCCTGACGGGTTGACGGTCATATCTCCCGATGAGGTGAGCGAACTGATGGAAAAGATGCCCGTGGAAAGGATCGGGGGCATCGGGCCGAAAACAAGCCAGGTCCTCCACGGGATGGGAATAAGGACCTGCGGACAGCTGGGACGTTACCCGGTGGAGCTTCTGGGCGGAAAATTCGGAGCGAGAGGAGTTCACCTGGGGGACATGGCCCGGGGACTGGACCCCCACCGCGAATGCCCGGAAGGAAAGGATGAGGTTACGAAAAGTGTCGGCCATTCGGTTACCCTCCAGGCGGACACGGTCGACAGGGATTTTGCCGGCCGGGTGCTTCTCACCCTTTCCGAGATGGTGGGAAGGCGTGCCAGGAAACACGGATTTTCAGGGAAGCGGGTCACGTTGACGTGGCGCTACAGCGACATGACCACCCACACCAGGCAGCGGACCCTGCCCTCTTCCGTCAATAACACGGGTGAGATCTACAGAACGGCCATGGAGATCTTCAGTACCATCAGGTTGTCCAGACCTGTCCGTCTCCTGGGTGTTTCCATCACCAGGGAACCCGGGACAATTTCCAACGGCCTCCTTTTCCCGGATTGTTCCCCGGCGTCTCCCAATGGAAACCAGGTGCAGGAAACCCTCGACCGGATCAACAACAGGTACGGTGAGTTCACCTTGACCTACGCCGACGCGCTGCCCGATTTTGGAGAGTTGAGGGTGATCTCTCCGAGCTGGAGAAGGAACGGTTTGAGAAGATCTTCCTGACCGACTCAAACCGTTCCAGTTTACGGTTCACAGTTCACGGTTTTCGGTTTAGAATAAATTCCTCAAAAAAAAGTTCCCCGAAGGGAACCTTTTCAAGATTGATGACTTTTTGCGAAGTCATCAACACTGTATGCCGTAAACCGTAAACTTCCCTACTTCCCCGCGTTTTCCACGAGATACTGAACGATTGCCTTCTGGTCCTCTTCCGGGATGGGCGCGCCGAACCGTTTATGATATTCGGACATGCGGCCTACGGTCTTCTCCCAGGTTTCCAGATCCTTGGACCTGGCAAGGGATCTTTGCAGATCGTGGCACTTGGAGCAGGTGGTCTCGAAGGCCACCCTGGCTGCTTCCATATCGACCATCTCTTCGGCCATAACAGTCAGGGGAACCAGGGCCAGGGCGAGCAGTGCGATCAGAACGGGGATACTGTTTTTCATTACTTTCTCCTTCGCTCCCATGTTTTCACACGGGGAATCCAGATGATGGGCTTTCCCGGAAAAAATCTTTATCTGCAACTATTACAGTTTAGCACCCTTATTGTTAAGGTCAAGGAGGTTCAGATCGGGAACATCAGTTTCCAGGTTCCAGGATCAGGAAAAATCAATTGATCCAGACCCTGGACCCTCGCCTTCCTCTTCGCTTTGAACTGATTTCATACTTTCTCATAGGGGTCGAAAAGCTTCTTGTACTCCTCCAGGGCGAACTTGTCGGTCATCCCGGCCATGTAATCGCAGACCACCCTTTTAACGTCCCCGCCGCCCTTGATCCTGTTATAGGTGGATGGGGGCAGCTGCTTCGGCTTGTCCAGGTATGCGTTGAAAAGGTCGACGAGGATCCTTTGAGCCTTTTCAGCCATCCGTGTCACCCGGTAGTGGGCATACAGGTTATCCCTCAGGAATTTCTTGAGTTCCCTGTTCATCTCCTCCATCTCGGAGCTGAACGAGGCTACCCGTTCGCCGGCCTGGGCCAGTTCTTCCCGGTTGGAGATCCCCATCTGTTTCAGGTTCCGTGCGATATTGTCGACAAGGTCGGTCACCTGCCAGTTGATGATCTTCCGGATCGATTCGTGCCTGAGCATTGCCGGGCTGATGCCAACCCATTCCGATAAGATGCTTTCGGTGACGGTTCTCCACAAGGTGACCCTGGACAGTTCCCCCTGCTCGAGCATCCGGGATGTCAGGCCGTCGTCCAGGTCGTGGTTGTTGTAGGCGATCTCGTCGGCCAGTTCCACGATCTGGGCCTCCAGGCTTGGCTGGGTTTCACCGAAAGCCGCGATCTCGGGCTGATCAAAATCGGTGCTGTGCTTGGCGATCCCCTCACGAACCTCCCAGGTGAGGTTCAGGCCCGTGAAGTCCGGATACCGTTCCTCGAGAAGGTCGACCACCCGGAGGGACTGGAGGTTGTGCTCGAACCCTCCCGCGTCCTTCATGAGGTTGTCCATGACCCGCTCTCCCGCGTGACCGAAGGGCGTGTGCCCCAGGTCGTGGGCGAGAGCGACGGCTTCGGCGAGGGTCTCGTTGAGGTCAAGCGCGAGTGCGGCGGAACGGCTGATCTGCGCAACCTCCAGGGAATGGGTCAGCCGGGTCCTGAAATAATCACCCTCGTGGTAAAAAAAGACCTGGGTCTTGTACTCCATCCGCCTGAAAGCGCTGCAGTGGATGATCCTGTCCCGGTCCCTTTCGAAGGCCAGGCGGTACCGGTGTTCCTCCTCCGGATACTGACGCCCCCGGGAAAGGGAGTTTAACGCCCCGAACAGGGACAGTTCATCCTTCTCCTTACGTTCCCTCTCGATCCTTAACATGGTGCCTCCCTAGGAGTCTGTGCCCTCCCTGTTAAAAAACAGGGATGTTCTCCGACAGACTCCTAGCAAATGAAATTCCTTTTGTGGAATTTCCCTTTTTGTTTTTCGGTTCATCCGGTAAATGCGTACCTGACCTGGCCGACGCCGGAGGTGTTCTCCGGTCCAATCGCCCGGCTTCGCAGAGCACTTGAGAAGCTGCGCCTCGCGACTGGCCGGAGAACAAGGGCCGGTCACGGCCACGACCCCGGCAGGGAAGAGCGGTCCATATCAGGTTGCACGCCGGGGGAAACAGGTACTCATTAACCGGATGAACCTGTTTTTCTAGGATATCACGAGTTTTGAATGTCGACCTCATTTATGCCATGATATAAACAATATTGATGGACTCGCAAAAAGTCCATCAACGCACCCCGCGCGGGGTGCCCAAATCAATGACCCGCACCATAAGTCATTGATTTGTAAGGAAAGGGAAAACGACGCTTTTCCCTTTCCGTGGAGCGAAAAGTCCCGGATTGGACTTTTTGCGACTCTATCAAACAATGTATAAAGATTGAAATCGGACAGGGTCGGTTTTCAACCAAATGGGAGAGCATTACTTATGGTCCAGTTGCAGACGAAGCTGATCAGCTTCCCGTCCCATCACTCCTTCGGGGATATCTACGTCAGGGATCCCGCGCAAAGGTACGACGAACGCTGGTGGGCGAGCATGCCGTCCCAGAGCCTGGCTCTCGGTGCCGTCCCCCAGGAACGGTTCGCCAACTGGATGCACTTCGGTGAGGCCAGAGGTGCCCGCGAGGTGGACGTTTCCACCGAACCCGGCCTCAGGGTCTCCCTGGATATTTCCGCCAACCTGGAGCTCGTGAGCGCGCTGGACCCCCTGGATATCCAGGTTTTCGACCTGTCTTATACCCCCCTCACCGATTACGGCTTCGAGCAGTTTGCCCTCAAAATGCCCGTTGTAAAGTACCTCGACCTGTCATTCACCTTTGTGACATCCGGTGCGGCTGTCGCTGCGGCGCACCTGTCCGCTCTTGAGATCCTTCACCTGGCTTTTAACCGGCTCGGCAGTCACTCTCTCGAACACCTGGGGGCACTGGAAAAACTCGTTGTGCTCAATCTCATGGGAACCAACATCATCGAGCCGGACCCGTCGCGGTTGTCCAGCCTGGCAAAGCTCACCTCCCTGCAGTGCCTGGACCTGAGTTTCAACAAGTGCGGTGACAAGGACCTCAAGGTGCTTCCCGGCTTTGAAAGTTTGAGGATCCTGAACCTCGTGAACACGGACATCACCGATAACGACATCGAGACTATCAAGGAGATCCAGAGCCTGCGAAGGCTTTACCTCGGCCGGAACAGGATCACCGACAACGGGGTCCGATCCCTGAGCAAGATAGGCGGGCTGAGAAGCCTCAGCCTTTCCGGACCCGGGGTCACGGATACGAGCGTCGATTACCTGTCGGAGCTGAACTACCTCGACAAGTTATTCATCAGAGGCACAACCATCAGCCGGGACGGTCTGAAAGCCCTGAGCGGGAACATTCCCGGCTGCCGCATCGACCACGGCCGGGGAGACGATGACCGGTCAGAGGAGTACCAGGGCACCCGTATCACCGACATGATCCACAAGGACCTGCTGGAGGAAGAGAAAAAACAGTAGCAAGTGAAAAGTGGAAGACCCCGAGCTTGTCGAAGGGGTGGAAAGTGGAAAGAGTGCACTGGTGCATCTGTGCACTGAGCTAAAACTGAAATGCAAAAACAGGGGGCCCTTTCGGGCCCCTGCTCTTTCATCTTTGCACTTTGCACTCTCGAAAATTGATGGACTCGCAAAAAGTCCATCAACGCGCCCCGCGCGGGGCGCCCAAATCAATGACCGGTCCCGCAAGTCATTGATTTGTGAGGAAAGGGAAAACGACGCTTTT
>JARGFV010000145.1 GCA_029210545.1 bacterium | reverse complement strand
AGTCCAATCCGGGACTTTTCGCTCCACGGAAAGGGAAAAGCGTCGTTTTCCCTTTCCTTACAAATCAATGACTTACGATGCGGGTCATTGATTTGGGCGCCCCGCGCGGGGCGCGTTGATGACTTTTTGCGAAGTCATCATCTTTAATTGTCACACAGTTAGCTGACATCTCATTTGCATCATGAATAATGCGGGCTAGTCGAAGGGGCGAGGACGGGCGGAACATCTGCCTTAAGGCTTTTGCCGCCTTTACAGGAACCCGAGATTGCTTCACATGGGGACAGGGAGAGTAATGAGGGTAGTTATTGGAGGCAGCAGATGATGTGCTATTGGGGCCGTTATTCCCCAATTATCTTTAGGAGGATTCTTTTTCTCCGCCCCCCATCGAACTCCCCGTAAAAGATCCTCTCCCACGGCCCGAAGTCCAGTCGGCCGTCGCTGACCGCCACAACCACCTCCCTGCCCATGATCTGGCGCTTGAGATGGGCGTCGCCGTTGTCCTCGCCGGAGAGGTTGTGCCGGTACCGGCTGATCGGTTCGTGGGGGGCCAGCTCTTCCAGCCACCTTTCGTAATCCTCGTGGAGGCCCGGCTCGTTGTCGTTGATGAACACCGAGGCCGTGATGTGCATGGCGTTCACCAGGGCCATCCCCTCCCGGATGCCGCTTTCTTCCAGGCACTCCTGCACGTGGGGAGTGATGTGGATAAAGGCCCTTCGGGTAGGTACGTCGAACCAGAGCTCCTTACGATAGCTTTTCATTGGTATCTCTCCCGCGAATCATGGTTGGAATGGGGAATCTGGAAGGTGGAATATGGAAGAAAGACTCGGATTTTATTCCCTATTCCCTATTCCTTCTTCCCTCTTCAAGCGATAGCTCTCTTGCCTTTTTCCCCCCCAAGCCTTACTCTTCAGCGCCATGGCTGCCCATGAACACCACAAAAAACGCTCTTACAGCGGCCTATTTCAGCCTGTTCCGGTATTTTTTATCGTAACAGCGCTTTCCGCACTGGTCTACGGCATTCCTGTCCTGGACCAGGCCGTGCAATCGAAGCTGACCATCAGCTTCAGTAAAACCATGGTCACCCTGCATATCGTCCTTCCCATCGTTACCGGACTCATGGCTGCCCTCGGGGTCTACTTCGGTCTCGCTGGGAGCAGCGTTCAGAACGCCGACGACCCGGCCGGCACCGGATTTTCCTCCGACAAAAGAGCCCGTGCGGTGATCAGGTATCTTCCCGCGGCAGCCATAACATTGGACATGAAGGGCCGGATTACCTTCCACAACCCCGCCGCCTCTGACCTTTTCGGAGTGGACCTGGACCAGGAACAGGAGCAGATCGCGGCGTTCCTCCAATCGGCCGACCTTGCCTTCAGCATGGAGGAGATCAGGGCAGGTAAAACCGTCATCATGGAGAAGAACTGGCCCCACCCCGACACCCCGGGTGTGGACCGGACCTGGAAAATAAGCGGAGCGCCCGTGCTCCGGAACGGTGAAACGGCGGAGGTCCTCCTTCTCTTGGAGGACATCACCCCTTTTCGCAAGATGGAGGATGAACTCATCCGCTCTGAGGACCGCTACAGGAACATCTTCAACCACGCCCCCTGCGGTATCTTCTTCGTGGACAGCGAGGGTAACTACCTGGACGCCAACCCGGCAGCCCTCAAGATGCTGGGATACAGCCTGGAAGAACTGGTCAAGCTGAATACCCGGGAGTTGAGCGCCGACTCCGACAGGCGACTAGGGAGACTCCGGGAGACCTCCGGCTGGATCGATGAGGAGACCCGGTACCTGAGCAAGGGCGGGAAAGTCGTGGAAACCCAGTTGACCGCCAGCAGCTACCAGTCGGGGAATGAGACCTACTTTATCGGTATCGCCAAGGACGTCACGGCGCGCAGGGAACTCGAGCGCAGCCTCGCTGCAGCCAGGGCCCGCCTAAAGGCGGTCCTCTCCCTTGAGAGCAGGCCCCTTATCCTCCTCGACGGTGAGGATAAGGTCGCCAACGTCAACAAGCCGGCGGCCGAGATGCTCCGGTGCGATCCAGACCAACTTCTGGGCATGCCCCTCGTCCAGATCATCGGGGGCGCCATCCCTGTCATCCAGGACCCCGCCGCCGCCTCTGCTACAGTCTGTACCTTCCAGATCCCCGGGGCCGGTTCCCGGCAGCTTTCCGTCCTGCGCCTCCCCCTGGGCAGTTCCAGAAATCCAGGTTCGCTTCTGGTGCTAAGTTGATTAACAGCTGGAACAGGGAAGAGGGGAATGCGGAATCGGGAAGGAAAGCAGAGTTCAAACGATCTCTTCCACATTCCGAATTCTATCTCCCAGTTTCACCTTCCACCTTCCATCTTCCGAATTTCTCCTTTCACCTCCCACCTTCCTGTTGTTGCATTTAGTAAGAATTAGTTATTTTTTTCTTGCTCCCTCTTCCTTCCTCCCTTATTATCCCTGTTTATGAACCAGCCTGTTCCGGACACCCCTTTCCTGGATACTCAAGGCATCGCCGAATACCTGGGCGTCAACGAAAAACAGGTCTACACCCTGATCCACGAGCGGGGCCTGCCGGCCACCAAGATCACCGGCAAATGGCTCTTTCCCGTTCACCTGGTGGACCGCTGGCTGGAATCGGCGGTCATCAACATGCCCGAGCAGCTGCCCTTTCTCCAGGAGACGAAGCAGCTTATGCTTATCGCCGGCAGCGACGACCCCCTTTTTCTCAAGACCCTGGCCCTCTTTCGCCACCGGAACCCGGATATCCTTACTCTTCAGTCCCGGACGGGCAGCACCGACGGCCTCGTCGCTCTTTCCAAGGGGCTGGTCCACATCGCCTGCGCCCACCTGGTGGACCGGGAAGGGCGTTACTCCCCGGACCACATCCGGGAACTGGGCGGCAGCGACATCGCGGTGGTCACCTTCGCCGCCAGGACCCAGGGGGTTCTCCTGGGACCGGACAACCCTCACGGCGTCGAGAGCTTCGAGGGTCTCATCGGGAAGCCCCGCAGATGGGCCGTCCGGGAGTTGGGAACAGGGACCAGGGCCCTCATGGAAAGGGAACTGGACCTGGCGGGAAAGCAGTTCCGGGAAATTTCCGGGGAAACGATCCCCTGCGACTCCCACCTCGACGTGGCCCTCGCCGTCCTCTCCGGCAGGGCCGACGCGGGGATCGCCATCGAGACCGTCGCCCGCATGGTGGGGCTGCCCTTTATTCCCATGCGGCAGGAGCGGTTCGACCTCGCTATCAGGAAGGAAGTTTTCTTCCTGGATCAGGCGCAGAAGTTTATCGGGCTCCTTGGAACCCCCGAGTTCGCCGCTCTGGCATCCCAGCTGGGAGGGTACGATACGGCCGACAGCGGGAGGATAGTGACGGGGTAAGAAACCGGACACGGGGACGCGGCGACACGGAGTGTTTTTGTTTGTCACTGCGAGCCATCCCCATGTGAAGCAGTCTCATGCCAGAAAGGACCATAATATGAACCGAAAATCCGAGATCCGATCAAAGGAACCCTTGATGAAAACAGGACGATGTTTTGTGCTTGCCGCCGTTATGGCCATAACCGCCACCTCCCCCGGTTGGTCGGCTGACAGACTCAAGCTGTCCTCCACCACCAGCACCGACAACACCGGCCTGTTGGCCTACCTGCTGCCGAAGTTCGAGGAGAAGACGGGCATCAAGGTGGACGTCATCGCGGTCGGGACGGGCAAAGCCCTCAAACTGGCTGAAAACGGCGACGTCGACGTCACCCTCGTCCACGCCCCTTCCAGCGAAAAGAAGTTCATGGACGCCGGGTTCGGGGTGAACCACCAGACCATCATGGCCAATTACTTCGTCATCGTTGGACCTGAAAGCGACCCCGCCGGCGTCAGGGCCGCCGGCAACGCCGAGGACGCCTTCAAGAAGATCGCCGCGAGCGGTTCCCCCTTCGTTTCCCGTGGGGACAACTCCGGGACCCACATCAAGGAGCAGAGCATCTGGAAGACCGTCCTCGGAGACCTTCCCACGGGGAAAAGCTGGTACCTGGAGTCGGGCAAGGGAATGGGCGAGACCCTGACCATCGCCGACGAGAAGATGGGGTACACCCTCTCGGATTCCGGCACCTACCTGAAGTACTCCGACAAGGTCGACCTGAAGATGCTCTTTACAAAGCCTTCGGATCTTCTATACAACCCCTACGGCATCATGGCCGTCAACCCGGAAAAACAGCCCCACGTGAACTACGCAGGAGCCCTGAAGCTCATCGAGTTCATGGCTTCTCCCGAGGGCCAGAAGATGATCGGGGGGTTTGAGGATAAGTTCGGGAACAGATTATTTACCCCGCTTGTGATGGGTAAATAATCTACAGAGAGAACCACATGATGGGCCTTCTGCCAGACCACCAAATCCTCAAAGTCTTTTGCAGGGGACGACATGGTAGAACCTCCTATCTGCAGGGAAAAGGGAAAAATATGGCAACAACTACATTAAAAACTGAACTGCAAGTTGGTTGCCGGATACATTCTCCCTTCCTCCTTCCTCCTTCGGACGAGAGATCCCCATGAACTACCTTTTTGAAGCAGTCAAGGGGGCTCTCGTTCTGATCTTCACCTTCGACCCCGAAGTGGTGACCGTCACCTTCCTGTCCCTGAGGGTGGCGATAAGCGCAACCTTCATCGCCGCCGTCCTGGGTGTCCCCCTGGCCTACTTCGTAGCCACACGGGAGTTCCCGGGCAAGGGGGCCGTCCTCACCCTCTTCAACACCCTCATGGCTCTGCCAACGGTGGTGGTGGGCCTTTTCTGCTACTCCTTCCTGTCCCGTAAAGGGCCTCTGGGGTTCCTGGATCTTCTCTTCACCCCATCGGGGATCATCCTGGGCGACATCATCCTGGCTTTTCCCCTCATCGTGGGGCTGACCATCGCCGCCGTAAACGCAGTAGACCCCAGGGCCCGCCTCACGGCCGTCAGCCTCGGAGCCACCCCCCGGCAGGCCTCTCTCACCATCCTGGCCGAGGCCCGTTTCGGTCTCATGGCAGCATTGTTCAACGGGTTCGGACGGGTGGTGGCTGAAGTGGGATCGGCCATGATGCTGGGCGGCAACATCAAGGGCTTTACACGGACCATTACTACATCCATCGCCCTGGAGACAAGCAAGGGTGAGTTCGCCTTCGCCATGGCCCTCGGGATCATTCTGCTGACTGTCGCCCTGTCGGTAAACATGTTTTTCCGAAGGCTACAATCCAGGAACCGGTTGTGAAGACCCTGACCGGTTCCTGGATCAATTTTGACTGAGTCGCAAAAAGTCCAGGCGGAACTTTTTCTGGCTCATTAATGTCCTGGGGATAGGGAAAAGCGTCGTTTTTCCTTTCCTCACGGAGACTGCTGTAATATCGCCAAAGTCCGGGTAAGACTTTGGCTCAACGGGAACCGAAAAGCGTGGTTTTCGGTT
>JARGFV010000144.1 GCA_029210545.1 bacterium | reverse complement strand
GCTCCAGTCCCAATTGAATCATCGCACGTTCCGTGCAATCCAAATGCTCGTATGTCTTTTCCATTGCAACACTTTAACTCCTCTAAGTGTTGCACTTCAACTTTGAGCCCGGCTTTCTTAAACCCTTGTCAAAATGCTGTAATTTGAATTCGAGGGGCATTAGCGCGTAGAAGGGCGGCCCTCTGCGTTAAAGCTTTAGCCTTTGGTCTTTGGTCTTTGGACATTGGACTTTGGACTGATTTTTCCCTCTGGACTCTGGACTATCTCCCCCTTTCCTTTTAAAGTACGGGATGGAAAATAACCGTTCGATACAGGTCATTGCCTCTGACCTGTATAACTGCCTGGCCCGACGTTTTCCCGTCTGCTGTTTCAGTGATGAATTCTACTATTTTCCCCAGGCGTTGAGCGCTGAGACGGATTGGACCGCATGGGATGACCTGTCTCCGGAGGGTGTCCGGGACGCGTTGTCCGAGCTGAGGAAGTTCAGACTCGACCTGGAGGGCCTCCAGGGCAGCGGGTGGGAAGATGACGGGGACAGGCGAACAAGGCGCCTCCTGAGCCGGCATGTGGATGTCCTCATGGAGCAGCTTGAGGACATGAAACTGTTCAGCTCGAAGCCGACATTCATCCTTACAGTTGCTTCAGCAGGGCTTTTGCAGGCTCTCCAGAGCCAGGATGAGCATGCTTTGGGGGCTCGTCTGTCGGCACTCCCCGGCTTTCTTCAAGGAGCATTTGAGAGCCTTGACAAGGTTCCTGTCCTGTTCAGGGATCTTGGCCTGGAGATGGCGGAGGATATTCGGAAATGGATCGCCACCCTGGGAGATGTCCGGCCGATGAGCCAGGCCGCGGAATCGGTGGATCTTTTTTCGAAAAAACTGGCCCGAATACCCACGACAGACAGGTTCCAGCTTGACCCGGACCAGCTGGAACGGATCGTGTGCCATCACTCCGGCAGCGGATTCACTGTGGCCGAGGCGCTGGCTGAACTGGAAGACGAGGAACGCGAGACGGGATCTCTCCTTGCCAGGGAGAGCCGCAACCTGGCCGGTTCGGAGGATTTTAACGAACTTTTCGGCGCCCTGAAACCCGATCCTCTGCCTGAAGGCGGACCGATCCGGCTCCTGTTCCTGGAAACGGCGCATCTCAAGGAACATTGTGCGGACCTGGGGATACGGGAAGCCTCGAGGGCGCCCGATGTTGATATCCGGCGCCTGCCGCACTCCCTTGCCGCCATAAGGGCAGCGGATTCCTACAATGCCCGTCCCGGCAACCCTTCCGGCGGTGGAACGTTCTATATATTCGCCGGCGGAACCCTTGGCCGAAGTGCGCTTTCGGTCCACCCGTCGTACAGGATGACAGTCGCCCATGAGACCTATCCGGGACACCATCTCCTGGACACGTGCCGCTGGAACCATCCCGATCCGGTACGGCGCCCCCTGGAATATCCGCTTTTTTACGAGGGGTGGGCCTGCTTCGGGGAGGATCTCATGCTCCAATCCGGAGCCTTCGACAGGGCGTACGATCGGTTCCTTGTCACCTGGAGGCGGTACCGGCATGCTGTTCGAGGGCGCACGGACCTTCTCCTGCATTCCGGCCGTGTCGATCTTGAAACGGCAGCCGTTCACCTGTCCCAGGCCGGGTTGACCAGGGTCCGGGCCATCGAAACGGTGCGCAAATACGCCTTACAGCCCGCTTACCAGATGTGCTATTCTATCGGCCGACGCGGGTTTCAAAGCCTTTTCCGATCGACAGGCGGGGAAGGGGTCCCGAATTTCATAAATGCGGTTTTATCCGAGGGGGAACTGTTGTTCCAGGACCTGGAGCACGTGCTGAAGCAAAAACTCAGCACGTGAGTGCAGAGTGCAATGTGCAGAGTGCAGAGTAGAAAAACGGTGATTCATTATTCGTGACTTTTCCAATTACCGATCACATAATTTATCAATCTGAAGCTGAAAGAATTCAGATCATTCTTTCTGGAATATGGAATTTGGAATATGGAATTTGATCTTGATGCTGATTTTCTCGGCTATCACTCTGAATGGAACCTGGGCAGCCCCGGTGGCTGGGACTACCAGAGGATAACGCAGATCATCGGCAAGGAGGTCTGGTCCAGGCTGGTCCGGCTGAAAGATCCCGGTGTCGATCTGGATTTCGACCATCCCCGGTTATACCCGGTTTACGGGTTCGTCCAGATGCTGGTCAAGATCCACCGTCTGCGGGAGGGTTCCAACAAGGGACTCATCGCCGTGGTGGCCGAGGAAGAGACTCTCGAGGATGTGACCGAGAATATCAACCTCGCCAAACACCTTTCCGGCGAGGACGGCATAACCGGCGCCCTCATGGCTCCCCACGAGCTGGAAACCGTTGCCGGCAAGGTCTGTTACCGGGGACAGCCGGTATCGGTCGTCTTCATGGATTTCAACTCGGATGTTCTGCTTCGGCTCCATCGCCGGCACGACCTGTCACCGGTGCTCCAGGCCGTCCGCGAGGGGCGTGTTGTGAACCCGAGAGGGACCGAACCGATCAACGTCAAGAGCATGTTCGAACTTTTCACCGGTCCCATGTCCGGCCGCTTCCAGGAGGAGACGGTGAGAAGGACCCCCTGGACCAGAAGGTTCCGGGAAGGGCCCGCCGTTGGTCCGGGAGACGAGAGAATCCCTGACCTGGTCGGGTGGACCCGCGACAACTGGGACAGGCTCGTCCTTAAACCGGAACGGGGATACTCGGGCATGGGTGTGCGTGTCGGTGGCATCAACCCGGATGCCAAAGAAGCCGTCGGCCTGGCCACCGAAAAGGGAAACTACATCGTCCAGGAGAAGATCCCCCTGGATCTGTGGGCGGAGGACAACCCCGCCGTGGACAACCAGGGCCTGAGGACGGTCATGGAGCGGTACCAGACGGATTTCAGGTGCCTCATGGGGCCGGAGGGGCTGTTCGGGTTCCTGGTCCGGTTTGGCGGAGTGCCCACCAACGTGGGCAGCGGAGGCGGGGTCCAGCCCCTTGCGATCCTGCGGTCAAGGATGCCGGTGAGGGAAGCGGTGGATCGTATCAACGGAGCAATCATGGAAATCCCTTATGGCGACCTGGCCGAGGTCGTCGCGCACCAGGAGAAACTTTCCCTGGATCACCGCTTCACATACCTTCTCGGACCGATCCGGATGGCGCTGCGTCCGCGGATCCTCACTCAAGGGCACCTGGCTTCTCTGGAGAGGTACTGTCACGCCATGTGGGCCGACTGCCTGACCCTGGAAAAGATGTGGCACGAGGGGGCCCTGGACGATTACGTGGATATCGAGGAAGATGAGCTGGCTATCGCCAGGAGCCAGCCCTGGAAGGGCGGGCCTGCCGTCTTCGCTTCGGATGGGCTTTTTTCCTTCGGTGCCCACCCGCTGGCCGGATAGGTCAGTCATGTCCATCAAAGTTCACCCCGATTGGTGGAAAACCCTCTTCGATGATATTTATCTGAAGACGGATGCCCGAACAGTGTGCAACGAGGAGCTTTCCCGGCGGGAAGTTGACATCATACTGGATCTTCTCCCGGTGGAGTCGGGCCATCACATAGCCGACCTGTGCGGCGGGCAGGGTCGGCACAGTCTTGAGCTGGCCCGCAGGGGCCGCGGAGAGTGTACCGTCGTCGACTATTCTCCTCACCTGGTGGAAGTCGGGAGAAGCTCTGCACGGCACCTGAACCTGCCCGTTGTTTTTGTCCAGGGTGACGCGAGGGAGACGGGTCTTCCCGGAGATCGTTTCGACTACGTGCTGATCCTGGGGAACTCCCTGGGTTATCTGCCCCATGACGACGATGACGGGAGGATCATGGCCGAAGCCTGGCGCCTGCTGCAGCCCGGAGGGCACCTGCTGGTGGATGTGGCCGACGGTGACAGGGTCCTGGAACAGATGGCCCCCAACACATGGCACGAGGTCGATGACGACCTGGTGGTGTGCCGTCAGCGGGAGATCGGGGACGGAAGAGTGAAGGCAAGAGAGATCATCTTTTCCCGACGAAAGGGGCTTGTCCGTGACCAGTCCTACGCTATCAGGATCTACCGTCCCGGCCAGCTGAAAAAGCTTGTCGTAGACGCGGGTTTTGTGGAAGCGGTCATCCACAACGATTTTTGCTCTCACACAGGCAGCGAAGATCTCGGCTTCATGAACATGAGGACGATCGTTACGGCCAGAAAACCGGCTGCGGTTGTGAAACAATAAACTAGGAGTCTGTCGGAGAACCTCCCTGTTTTTAACAGGGAGGGCACAGACTCCTGGCTGGATGCATAAACCGGATGCACCAATCGTTTCGAGCAAGATAAGGAGTAAGGCATGAAAGGTAACCGTATCATCGGCACCGGGATGGGACTGCCTTCCCGGATAGTCACCAACGACGACCTGGCAAAAATTGTGGACACGACAGACGAATGGATCGTCTCGCGGACCGGGATCCGGGAACGGCGTATCGCGGAAGAACACGAGACCACCTCTGACTTTGCGGCTGAGGCGGCCAAAAACGCCCTCGAAATGGCCGGTGTCGGCCCCGAAGAGGTGGACCTTGTCATCATGGCGACCCTCACCCCGGATCGCCTGATCCCGGCCACCGCCTGCATCGTTCAGAGCAAGATCGGGGCGGTGAACGCCGCCTGTTTCGACCTCGAGGCAGCCTGCTCCGGGTTCGTGTACGGCCTTGCCATGGCAAACGGCATGATGCCCGACCAGGGTGTCAAAACGGCCCTGGTCATCGGAGGGGAAACGCTGTCGAGGGTACTGGATTGGAGCGATCGGAACACCTGCGTCCTGTTCGCGGACGGAGCCGGTGCGGCTGTTTTACGGCACGAAGGCGGGGAGAGGGGCATTATCTCGACCTATTTGAAGGCAGACGGCTCCGCGCCGCCCCCCTGGCTGGCTGTCGATCCCGGCGTCGCGGACCTGACACCCCTCGGTGATCAGCACAGCAAGGATTTCGCTGTGCGCATGATGGGCAGAGAGGTCTTCAAATTTGGAGTCAGGGCTCTTCCGGAAGCTGTTACAGGAGCACTCGAGCGGGCCGAAAGGCTGACCTTGAAGGATATCGACATGGTGATCCCCCACCAGGCCAATATCAGGATCATCGATTCGGCGGCCAAAGCACTTGGCATCCCAAGGAAAAAGTTCTTCGTAAACCTGGAGAAGTACGGCAATACCTCCGGCGGCACGATCCCCATCGCCCTGGATGACGCCAACCGGCAGGGGCTCATCAAGGAGGGTGACATCGTCGCCCTGGCCGGGTTCGGCGCCGGCTTGACATGGGGGGGAGCGATTATCCGATGGTGATCAGAACTGTCCAAAGTCCAATGTCCAATGTTGATGGACTCGCAAAAAGTCCATCAACGCGCCCCGAGCGGGGCGCCCAAATCAATGACTTACACCGTAAGTCATTGATTTGTAAGGAAAGGGAAAACGACGCTTTTCCCTTTC
>JARGFV010000143.1 GCA_029210545.1 bacterium | reverse complement strand
AAGGAAAGGGAAAACGACGCTTTTCCCTTTCCGTGGAGCGAAAAGTCCCGGATTGGACTTTTTGCGACCCTGTCAATGATAGAGGTTTGCGGAGATGACTGTAAAGGAACTGATAGCGCGATTGAGCGACTTACCTGGTGATCTTCTGTGTGTTTTTGGAGCCAACGGGGCCGGTAAGACGCGGCTGCTGCGGTCGATCGAGCAGTGCCTGCCTGAAGGGGACGTTTCGCGTGTCGGCACCGAAACCCTGATCGACGACCTGGTGCGGTTGTGTAGTCAGTTTGGACGGATATCCGAATGGCGGCGGCAATACAGCACGGTCGACGTTCTGATGCTCGACAACTTCTGGTGCCTGGCTGATCGCCCTGCTACAGCCAAAATCATCTGTCATCTGATCCGGGACCGAAGGGGTGCAGGCAAACTTACAGCCGTCGCTTCCGATCTGCCGCTGGCGACATGGAAGGAGAAAAATCGCGAAATCGCTCGACTGTTGAGGGAAGGTACTGCTATCCGGCTGACATGAGCCGCTTTCCGGGGATAAAGCAGGCAATGGGCGAGAGGCGATGGGCGAGGGGCAATGGGCGATAAGCGAGGGGCGATGGGCGAGGGGCAATGGGCGATAGGCGAGGGGCAATGGGCGATAAGCGAGGGGCAATGGGCGAGAGGCGAGGGGCAATGGGCGAGAGGCGATAGGCAATGGGCGAGAGGCGAGGGGCAAGGGGCGAGAGGCGAGGGGCAATGGGCGAGAGGCGAGGGGCAATAGGCGATGGGCAATGGATAATTGGGAAGAGCTTAGATCAACCGAACATGGAATCCTCGGCGCTTTAAAGGCGAGCACGCCCTTGAATTTCTTCCCTCATTGTCGTATTTTACTGTTTCGTTTCATTTTCAGGGGGGCTCCTTGGTCTACCTGTTCTCCTTCTTCATCGCCGCAGTGCTTGCCCTTACCATCACCCCAAGGGTGATTCGATTTTGTTCCGGCTGGGGATTCCTGGACCGGCCTGACCACCGCAAGCAGCATAGGGAACCGATGCCCCTTGCGGGCGGCATCACACTATTCCCCTTTGCTATCATCGGATTGACGGCGGCCTTTATCGGGAATGAGGGCCTGTTTTTTGTGCTCCTTGGAGCTTCTCTTATCTTCGCGGTCGGCACCTGGGATGATCGATTCGGTTGCCACTTCATGACCAAGTTCCTGGTCCAGACGATCGCCGCTCTATCGGTTATGCAGGCGGGAGTCCTTTTCGATCTGAACAGGTTCGTTTTTTTAAGTGATCTGGGGTTCAAGCCGGGTCACTTCCTGTCGTTTTTCGTGACGATCTTCTGGATCGTTGGGATCACCAACGCCGTCAACCTCATCGACGGGATGGATGGGCTGGCATCCGGCCTGTGTTTTAACGCTTTTATAGGCATGGGTGCTCTTGCCATCGTTTCAGACAGGACAGGGCTGGGGATGCTCTGCCTGATCATGTCGGGGGCGCTGCTCGGCTTTCTCAGGTATAATATTTATCCTGCCGGGACGTTCCTCGGGGACAGCGGCAGCCTTCTGCTCGGTTTCATCCTTGCCGTGGTATCCATCACCCATTCTGCCAAAACGAGCACGTTCCTGGTTCTCGTGGTCCCGATCCTGCTGCTGGCCATTCCTCTTACCGATACGGTTTTCGCCTTTATAAGACGGTCAGCGCGGGGTGAAAATCCATTTAAAGCAGACAGGGAACACATCCATCATCGCCTGCTGGATCTTAACTTCACCGCGATACAGGTCCTGGGCATGTTCTATGGGCTGTCGGCCTCTCTCGGCATCCTCGGCTTGCTCCTGGCCCAGACGATCCAGATCCAGATCCTGGCCCTGGGCCTCTTACTCCTTATCGCTGCCCTGGCAACGGTCAAGGTTTTTCACCTTTTCCGTGTCGGGGACGCGGTCCGTGACCTGAACGTGAGGGTCCGCGCCATCGCGAGAAAAGCCGTTGGTTCCATGAGGGACAGGAAAGAGCGTCTCAGGAACAACCTGGTCATACTGACAGGGGTATCCTCCGTGAACCTGGTCATATTATTCAAGAGGCACATGCTGCTTTCCCACCTGGTCGCCGCTGTACTGGCCCTTTTCGTCCTGGGCGCTTTGGACCTTTACCTGAACAATATCCAGGACTCTCCCCGCTACGAGATCACGCGGGTGGCCCTGTTCTGCTCCCTTGTCCTGAACCAGGTCACCCTGGTCACTGTATGGGGCGGCGCTGGTAAAACAGTGGGGTGGATGACGGTTCTCGCAGCGATCGCGGCCCTGCTCCTCCTGGGCTATTTTCTCTACCGGACAGGAACCTTCGCCGTCATTATCGCGTACCCGATGGACATCCTGAGCCTTTACATCGGAGTGCTCGGAGCGGCCCTCGCGAAGCACTTCCTCGGAGCGGCCTCTTTCCTGCCCTTTGCCGCTGCCCTGGCAAACGCCCTGATCCTCTACACCCTGGCCAGGGTCTACCTGTCAGGGTACCGGGTGCGCTCCTGGACGCTGGCCGCCGGCACAGTGGCCAGCATGGTGTTGCTCCTCTCCATGCCGTGGTGGGAGTAAAGGAAAGTCCAAAGACCAAAGTCCAAAGAGAAAAACAGGCTATAGGTAATAGGCTATGGGCGATGGGGAGAGGCATAACAGGTTTTATTCCTCATTCCATATTTCCTTTTCTATATTCATGCCCATCTCTCTTTATCCCATCCCCCCAAATAAATTGACAGGGTTGAATATTTGACATTCGTATCGGTACGAGGTACACATGATCCATGATACGTAGTTTCAAACACCGTGGTCTAAAGCGGTTTTATGAACATGGAGATCGCAGCCGGATGAGGGGCGACAATATCAATAGGATTGAAGACATCCTTGCCAGATTGGATGTCTCATTGACGCCATCTGACCTCGACTTGCCGGGTTATGTACTCCATGCGCTCAAAGGTGAATTAAAAGGATTCTGGAGTGTCCGTGTTTCAGGAAACTGGCGAATAATCTTCCGGTTTCAAGACGGAGATATTTTTGAAGTGAATCTGGTTGATTACCACTGAGGAGGATAAAAAATGGTAATGAAAAATCCGCCCCATCCGGGCCACTCCATAAAGGACGCCTGCCTGGCACCCCTGTCGCTTACAGTGACTGACGGTGCCCGTGTCCTTGGCGTCGCGCGCCACACTCTGTCACGTGTCATCAATGGGCAGGCCGGTATCTCTCCTGATATGGCTATTCGTCTTGAAAAAGCTTTCGGCAGTAGCGCTGACGCGTGGTTGCGCATGCAGGCTGCTTATGATCTTGCACAAGCTCGAATGCATGAGGACCGGATTAACGTAAAGCGATTCCAGACAGCATAAAGGGGAAAAGGTGTGATTGGTGAAAAGCATGGGAGCGTGGGGGCAGGAGGAACCAGACCAAAGTCCAAAGACCAAAGGGAGAGCGGGCTATAGGGAAGAGCATCAGGCACGATGACGAACGCGGTTTTTCACCCATAGCCCATTGCCCGCTTTTTCAAACCCAAAACCCACAACGCAAAACTTGAGGAGCATCAGCTCCGAACCCTGGAGAGCCATGTCATCGAAAAAGAGCCTGGAAAAGAAGATAAGCGATCGTTCCGCCCGCTGTGCCGTCATCGGGCTGGGGTATGTTGGACTGCCCCTGGCGGTAGAGCTTGCCGGCGCCGGTTTTCCAGTCGTGGGGCTCGACAAAAGCCTTGAAAAAGTCGAAGCGGTGAACCGGGGTGAGTCTTATATCCCCGATGTCCCCGCCCGCCAGGTGCTCCAGGAGGTCGAAAACGGGAGGCTTTCCGCCACAATGGATTTTGGCGTGGTGTCCGGGTGCGATGTCGTCTGCGTCTGCGTGCCGACCCCTCTCAACAAGACCCGTGATCCGGACATCTCCTGTATCATCGCGGCCCTGGAGGAAGCGATCGTTCCCAACCTCCATCCCGGGATGCTGATCGTTCTCGAGAGTACGACATATCCGGGCACCACCGACGAGGTCATGGTACCCGCCCTGACAGGAACGGGCCTCAAGGCGGGTGCGGACATCTTCGTGGCTTTTTCGCCGGAAAGGGTCGATCCGGGAAATCCGAGGTTCAACACCGGCAACATTCCCAAGGTCGTGGGTGGGGCAACGCCCAAATGCACAGAAATGGCAGCCCTGTTTTACAGGCAGTTCCTGGATACAGTTTTTCCGGTCAGTTCCGCGTCTGTGGCCGAAATGGTCAAGATCCATGAGAACACCTTCCGCAGCGTCAATATCGCCCTTGTCAACGAGCTCGCTGTCATGTGCGACCGCCTGGGCATCGACGTCTGGGAGGTCATCGAGGGAGCCGCCACCAAACCTTTCGGATTCATGCCCTTCTACCCCGGCCCCGGCCTGGGCGGTCACTGCATTCCCATCGATCCTTACTACCTGTCGTGGAAGGCCCGGTCCGTCGGGTTCGAGGCCCGCTTCATAGAGCTGGCCGGACAGGTCAACAGCTTCATGCCCCTCCATGTCGTTCAAAAGGCGGTGGATGCCCTCAACAGTATCGGGAAGGCCATGAAGGGCGCCCGGATTCTTGTTCTGGGAGTAGCCTATAAAAAAAATATCGACGACGAGAGGGAGTCGCCGGCCATCGACATCATCGACCGTCTCCTGGCCAAGGGAGCCGATGTCTCCTACACGGATCCCTACATCCCTGAGCTGGATGTGGGAACGGCGGTCCTGAAGCAGGTGGGAATGACGCCCGAACTTCTCAGCGGGTGTGATCTTGCCCTCATCGTCACCGACCACGACGATTTCGACTACAAACTGGTTCTGAAGGAGGCGCCCCTCATCCTCGACACGAGGAACACCATCAGGTCCCGTGATAATAAGAAGGTCTGGAGGATCTAACGGCAGCCCAAAGACCAAAGTCCAAAGACCAAAGTCCAAAGACCAAAGAAAGAATAAAACAAAACTGCACGTTGGCATGTGATTTGAACTCCTTTCAGAAAAATATTCGGAAAGGAGAGAAAATGTCAGAGATAAACGGATTTGAGGATCTGATCTCTTGGCAAAAGGCCAGGCAGCTGGTCAGACAGGTTCATGAACTCACCAATGGAGTGTCATTCAAGAAAGACCATGACTTGAGACGGCAAATCTGTCGAGCGAGTGTCTCCACCATGTCCAACATCGCCGAAGGTTACGAAAGAGAGGGTGACCGGGAGTTCATCCAGTTCCTGTCGCAGGCAAAAGCTTCCTGTGGCGAAGTAAGGTCACAATTGTACGTTGCCCACGACCTTGGCAATGTGAACGATAAGGAGTTTCAATCGCTCCATGATATAGCCAGTGAGACCAGCAGAGTAATATCCGGATTGATCAGCTACTTGAGAAAATCGGATTATATGGGCAGTAAATTTAAATAGATTTTGTACATTATCGAAAGGTTCTAAACTTGATAGAGTCGCAAAAAGTCCAATCCGGGACTTTTCGCTCCACGGAAAGGGAAAAGCGTCGTTTTCCCTTTC
>JARGFV010000142.1 GCA_029210545.1 bacterium | reverse complement strand
GTGGACAAGGACATGTGCGACGAACTGAAGTGCCTGTTGCCGCTGGAGCAGAAAGGGGCTCTTGAGATCCAGACACCGAGGAACATCACGGTACCTAAACCGGTGACGGTGACGGAAGACGATGGACTGGATCTGCCCATATGAAAATGCCGGGGCATTTTCATATGACGAAGAAGCTCGCCCCATCTCCGTGTCGCCGTGTCACCGCGTCTGCTTCTCTTTTCCTCTTTCCACTTTCCACTGTTCCTTTATCCCCCCATCAGATCCTGGTATATCATGTCGGTGACGCGCGTCCCGGTGTAATTTTCCGACCGGGTGCCCTTGACCTTGCCGTGGTCGACCTTGCACCCTGGAATGTTCGCGTCGATAGCCCTGGCGCCCTTTTCCGTAATATCGGTCCCCCTGATATACAGTTTTTGAAGCCCAGCCATCCCTGCCAGGGCGACGACACTGGCGTCAGTGATCCCGGACCCCGAGAGGCTCAGGCTGCGCAGCCCGTTCATGCCGGCGATCACGGAGACCCCCTGGTCGGTGATCCTGTTGCGTCCCAGGTGAAGCCTTCTCAGGCTGGTCATCCCCTCAATGATCCCGAGCCCCTCGTCGGTGACGTCGGTGTTGACCAGGCTCAGGATCCTCAGCTGCTTTAGCTCTGCCAGCGTCTCCAGGTCCCCATCGCCAACCGTGTTGAAACTGAGATCCAGGCACTGGAGGGAGGTCAGCGCGGAAAGGGCCGACAGGTGGGTCGTGTCGGGCCTTGTGATCCCGGCCCCCATCAGGTTGAGGACTGTCAGGTCACCCAGGGATCCGAGATCCACCAGGAAATGGTTGCTGAGTTTTGTAAAGGCCATGTGAAGGATCTGCAGGTGTTCCATCCGGGCGATCACTCCGGGGATGCTGCCTGTGAAGAAGGTAAAGGACAGGTCCAGGCACCGGGCACCGGCGGCTTTTTCCAGGACTCCCGGCAGCAGGCTGTTTTTCACTGAACTGTAGGACAGATCCAGCGCCCACAGCGCATCCGGACCAGCGGTCTGGACCTCTCCCAGCCCGTTGGGCAGATCGAGGGCGGCACGCAAACCCACCTGGGCGCACATTCCGGCAGTATGGCGTCCTTTGGCCTCCCCGAGACGCGCCCAGTTCAGGAAGCGATCCCGCGGTGCAAGGCCGGGCACCAGGACCTTCGAGGGCATGGACACCCACCATGGTTCATCGCAAACGGCTCCTTCTTCCCGGGTGTAGAGCGTCCCGCAGGAAGGACCCTCCGGGAAAAGGATCTCGCGAGCGAGCATTGAGGTCATAGGCTTCTCCGGTCGGCAATGAAAACCTGGATCACTTTGCTGGTTGCTTGCGGCAAGTTGCGTCTGTTAACATAACTTACCACACCGACAAAGCTTTTTATCCCCATAATCGCCGGGAATGCGACCAATGGTGATCCGGGAGTGTGAGACCCAAACCCATATGACCGCCCATCGCTTTCGTCCCGGGTTCTGGGAGCAGGTCCTGGGTCTGGCCGGGGTCTTCACCGGGATCTTCATGAAGTTTTCGAGGCAGTAGCCCCGATAGTGAGCCGCGGAACCAGAAACTTGAGCGTCGCGATCCCTGTTTCACCCGGAAATCGGTCGGAGGACCTCACGCATCGCGCCCACCCTTCGACAAGCTCCCTTCGATCACGCCTGTGGCGTGACTAAGGCAGGCAGGGCAGGCCCCTCGACTATGCTCGGGACAGGCAGGACAGGCGGCGTGACTGGAGATCAGTATTTCAGGGCGGGCCTGCTAAATTCCTCCTTGCCGGCGCCTCCGCCGTGAAGAAGAAGGTTGACGAACCCGCTTATGGCCGCCAGGCTGTCCCTGTCCGCGCTCAGAAAGCGAACTCCACAACCGATCGGGCCGGCGATCCTGTCATCCTGACTCCACGCCACGGAGGCCGACCGGATCACCACCTGCCGTTCGTTTCCCGGGACAGCGAAACGGATCTGTATGATGTCGCCTGCGATCGTTGGATGTTCCATGGCAATGAACGCTCCGCCTTTACAGAGGGAGTGGATGGTGGCCTCGTACTTTTCCCCCGCCATTTCCACGATGCACGAGAGCCTGGTGTTAACTCTCAGGTACTGTCTCTCGTTCGTCCCGAGCAACTGCTCCACAATGGACATCAAAACGTCTTTCCTTACCGGCTTGTAGAGCAGACCGTCGCACCCCGCGGACAGGGTGGCTGGCCGCGACATCTCCGGGCTCCCGGAACTGACAATGACCACAGGGATATGTGATGTCTGCGGATCGTTCTTGAGGGTTCGACAGACCTCGTCGCCGTTCATGTCGGGCATGAACATGTCCAGGAGGATGAGGTCCGGATTCAGTGCGCGGGCCCTCTCCAGAGCCCCGGCCCCCGTCCGGGCTGTGTGGATGTCGAAATTTCGCCTGCCCAGCAGGGAGATCTGAAACTGTATAAACAGCTCCACATCATCAACGATGAGAATCTTTTTCAAGCTGCTGTCGGTTGACATTGCCATTCCCTCCCCTGCAGATGCTGCCACTGCAGACCATCGATTTTGCCCACCTCTCAAAAAGTCTCTTCGAGCCACCCCACGCCGGACTTTTACGCCTCTGCCGCCATCGGCGCTCCTGAACGCGGGCTTCGCGGACATCCTGCATGACAGCCCTTTTCCTATTGATAAGCTTTCAATATCCGGGCCATAAAAACAAAAATAAAAACCTTCTATTAACAAACAGTTACGGCCGGACGCTTGCGTCCTCCTTTATATGGGTGTACATGAGGGTAGGCAACTGCACACGATAGTGTGCAGCCCCCGGCAACCCCGCCGTGTCCATTCCCTGGACCGGACTGGAAGCGGGGCCTGTCGGGGAGGGAGAGAGTCGCCCGTACCGCCAATGACCGCCCAACGGGACGGGAAACAGGTCAACTCTACATGGAAGGCAGGGATTTTGCAGGTGTGCAGAGTTGATGGACTCGCAAAAAGTCCATCAACGCACCCCGCGCGGGGTGCCCAAATCAATGACCCGCCGCGCCTGGGAAGGGCGCCCGGATCGATGACCGATAAACATGTCAGCGATCCGTGAGGGAAGGGAAAACCACGCTTTTCCCTTCCCATAGAGCCAAAGTCTCGCACAGACTTTGGTGATCTATCAGCAGTCATTGATTTGTAAGGAAAGGGAAAACGACGCTTTTCCCTTTCCGTTGAGCGAAAAGTCCAGGACTGGACTTTTTGCGCCTTGATCTGGGTTTTACACCTCGCGGGAGAATAAGGGACTTATAATGACTCATGAAAATACGGCGCCGACCGACACTGTTCTGATCATTGACGACGAGGAATCGGTGCGGGCGTCTCTCGAAACTCTCATGGAGGAGCATTTTATCGTCCTCACATCGGAAACCGGTGAAAAGGGGCTGAGGAAGCTCCGCGAGAAGAACGCCGACCTGATCATTCTCGACGTGACCATGCCCGGCATCGGCGGGATGGCGACCCTCGACACGATCATGGACATGGACGATCCTCCCGAGGTCATCATGCTTTCGGCTTCCGACAGCGCCCGGTTGGGGGTCCAGGCCGTCAGGAACGGCGCTTTCGACTATATTCCCAAACCGTTCGATTCGGAGGAGATAATGGAAGTCGCCAGAAAGGCGCTGGAAAAAAGGCGGCTGAGAAGGGAGATCCAGTACCTCAGGTCCGAGGTCGTCAAGCTGGGCGGGTTGTCCAACATCGTTGGACGCTCCAGGGCCATCAAAGATGTCCTGCGGATCGTCGAGAGGATATGCAACACCGACTCCAATGTCCTGATCACCGGCGAAAGCGGGACCGGCAAAGAGGTGATCGCCAGAGCCATCCACTCCAGGGGTTCCAAAAAAGACGGCCCCTTTGTGCCTGTCAACTGCGCGGCCATCCCCCAGGAGCTTCTCGAAAGCGAGTTCTTCGGGCACGAAAAGGGCTCCTTTACAGGGGCCCACGAAAGGAGGATGGGCAAATTCGAAGCGGCCCACAGGGGGATCATGTTCCTTGACGAGATATCCACCCTCAGGCCCGACCTCCAGGCCAAGCTGCTCCGGGTTCTCCAGGAAGGCGAATTTTCCCGTGTCGGGGGCACCCAGACGATCCGCACCAGCGTACAGGTCATATCCGCCTCCAACCAGGACCTCAAAGAACTTATCAAGGCCGGCCGTTTCCGTGAGGACCTCTTTTACCGGCTCAACGTGCTCCCGGTCCACCTCCCCCCCCTGAGGGATCGCAAGGGAGACATTCCCCTCCTGGTGAACTACTTCCTGGACAGGATCGCCTATCGCCTGAACCGGAACATCGCCGAGATCACACCGGAGGTCATGGAACTTTTCGAAGCCTACCGATGGCCGGGTAATATAAGGGAGCTTGAGAACCTCCTTGAAAGGCTCGTGGCCTTCTCGTCGAACCGCCGCCCCATTGGTGTCCAGGACCTGCCCAACGAGATCGTCTTTCCGGATACTGAAAACAGCGATACCGTCAGATCCGGCACATGGGGCCTCCATGAAGCCAGGGACCGTTTCGAGAAGATGTACATCCTGTCAACGCTGAGGCGTGCAGGGTGGAACCAGTCGGAAGCGGCCAGGGTCCTCGGAATCCACCGGAACACACTCCTCAAGAAGATGGCGGTCCTGAGCCTCCATCCCAGGAAGATCTGACCCGGCAGACCTCCCTTTCATATCTGCACACTATCGTGTGCACACGACCCAACTCCTTGTAACATAAGGTTTAATCGGCCTCACACCCCGTCCGCAGCCCCTTGTTGCACACTATAGTGTGCAACAAGGGGGCCCCTCACCGTTTATACCATTTAAAATATACCAAACAAAACAAGGCGTTAGCGCAATTCCCCATGTTGGCAGAGGTATTGCTATAACAGTGGTAATCTTAAACCTGTCGGTAACGCTTTTTGATTGCTGACCAGTTTCCCAAAACACTTACGGAGGAGATGAAATGAAAAAGATGCTGCTTTCCATGACCATCGCTGCCATTACCGTCATGACCTGGGCCACCGTCGTGCTGGCGAGTAGTGGGGACGGGGGGTTCTGATCAGGGGACCGCAGTTCCCGGAAGATCTTTTCGGGCTTGGGGGTAGGGAGATGGGAGGCGCTGTATCGCCTCCCATCTCTTGTGTGGGCCGCTTGCCGGACCACCCCCCGGGAGGAACACCGCCCCGGTCGGTACGGCTCCGGGTCAAACGCCTGTTGACAGGAAGCGGCCTGCTCGGTGAAGATGGGACCAAAACGACTGCGGGGTTCCTCAATGGCAGGTAAAAAGGTCTTCATCGCTTTCCTGGCTGTATTATTTATTCTTCCGGTTCTCAGGGCGGTCCCCGCCTCGGCGGAGGGGGTGTTCCGGTTCCCGCTATTTTACGTCCCGGCCAGCCTCGACCCCGTCAGGGACGAACTCATAGCCACTTACCACGTGGTTCAGCAGGTCTACGACGGCCTGGTGGCCTTCGACAGCAACCTCAGAGTTGTACCCGGCCTG
>JARGFV010000141.1 GCA_029210545.1 bacterium | reverse complement strand
GTTCCCTCACGGATCGAACACACAGCCATTGGCACTCGATCCGGGCGCCTCTCCCAGGCGCGGCTGCTTTCATCGGTTATCGATCCGGGCGCCCTTTCCAGACGCGCCTGCTTTCATCGGTCATTGATTTGGGCGCCCCGCGCGGGGCGCGTTGATGGACTTTTTGCGAGTCCATCAAATTTCAATTAAACACGAAAAGCCGGACAATCCAGTCCGGCTTTTATTCTTGAAATGTGAAATGTGAATTTTGAAATCAGTGAACCTGCTTGCAAGTCGGGTTACGGCACACTCAGCACCGATATACTTGCCGCCAACAGGTTCACGCAGTAGATCGGGTTGTGATACCCGTAGCTGCCGTCCCCCACCACGAAGTCGTAATTGTAGGCGGCGGCCCGTTCCGTCGTCGTCCTGGAGGCCATCTGGGTCAGATCGAACAGACCCTGCTGCTGGTCAAAGGGGACGGTGACATCCGTGAGAGACTGTTTCAAGTCGGACAACATGCCGGAAATTTCGGACTGGAGGGGCTCCACATTACCGTCACGGTCGTAGTCGACTCCGGTGTGTGCTGATCCAGAGTAGTAGATGGAGCCGAAGTTGAAAGTGGAGATGGTGGACTCTACGTAAGAGGTCATCTGGCTGCCGTCGGCGAGGTAGAATTCGGAGATGTCGTGGCAGCCGGCAAAATCGGCCAGGCAGTTTTCCAGGCGGGGCCGGAAGGTGTGACCGGAAGTGGCCTTGGTGGGCAGTTCGGTCAGGTTGGCTTCCCCGGCCAGGTGGTAATGGCATCCTACGCATCCGGCAGCGATGGCGGTCCCGGCGTGGCCCGAGTCGTTGAAGGTATAGCCCACAAACTCCACGCCCCTGAGCCCGTCATTGGCCGTAGCTGCGAAGCCCTGAGACACCTCTTTCTGCGGGTGCCGTGGGATCTCGAGGGAAGAGACGTGAGACTGCCCTGAGCCAGCGTCTGCGGTCAACTCCTTCACGTTGTGGCACGCTATACATAAGGCTGCATTACGCTGGGTGTCAGAAGTGAGGCCCAAAGTCACGGAACGGATCAGGACCCCAGGTTCGTGGGAAGGATGGCACGTGACGCACGACACCTGGGCCAGGGCCGCGCTTCCGGGCAAATTCGAAGGATTGTTGACGTCCGTGTCCCCGGTTTCGGCCACCAGCCGGTCGATGACCGTCTGGCTCGATGCCCACGACAAATCCCCCGAAACGAACCAGGTGAAGAACCCCTCTACCGTGTGACAGGCAGCACAGGGAGTTCCCCTCACCACGCTTGTCATCGTGCCGTGGGTGGTCTCCACGACCAGGGAATCGGAGTGCCCGTCCTCGAAGAAGATCCCGGGGCCGTCCCCGCCGCGCCACTCCGGGTACTGGTTTGCCAGGATGTCGTCCAGGGAAGCTCCGCCCGCGTGCTGTGATGGCCTGTGGCACGGTCCGCACGACAGGAGATGGTAGGGGTTCACCAGGGAGGGCGAGATCGTGCTGGGCAACGGTTTGCGGTGTTCACCGTAATACAGAGCGGTGTTCATGTAGGCAAAATGCTCCATGCCGGAACCGTGACAGGCCTCACACCCGACCAGAGGTTTGAATGTGAGGCCAAGGGCTCCATGAACGCTGTCGGCAATAACGGGTGCGGAAGTGCTCGTAAATAGAAGAGAATAATCGGAAATGTCATCAATCGGATCGTGACAGTCTGAACAGTCACCGGTAATAGAAGCCGAAACGGCGTCGACGTCCCCGTGAAACCCAAGTGCCCATGAGATCGCCGGATTGAATCCCGGATAGCTGCCTGTTGTAGCGGTAATCGAATCGTGACAACCGGCATACAGACACTCCACCGTTCCCTTTTCGGGCAAGGCCGGCAGGCCGCTACCTGACCCTTTCGGGTTATAACCGCACCCTGCCGCCACCAGGAAAGCAGCGAGCAGGAAAAGTGTGGTTCGACGGCTCAGTGACATTGGTCGCAGACCTCCGGAGACTCTCTCCTGAACTTGCCCTGGATCCTCTTCCAGTTCCCGGGGTGGGGGCTGACAATGAGGCCGCTCTTCGCGGAGTGACAGGCCATGCATTCGTTCCCGTCGGGATGGCATGCCTGGCAGCTGCCCAGGGACCTGCGGGCCTCCCTGGCGTGGTCCCGGCTCCAGTCCGCGTCGGAGACCGCCCCGCCAGGGTGGCAATCCTGGCACTGGTTCAGGGAGAAGGTCTGGTGAAGGGGGCCGCCTGCGCCGGCTTCGATCTGGGACCAGCTCCTCCGGTGGGAATCAGTTCTGAGCCGGTTGCGGACCGTGTTTTCATGGCAGTCCACGCAATCCTGGCGCGTGTGACAGCTGTAGCACTGCTGGGCCTGCTCCCCGGTGGCCTTCAAAGGATGGACGATCCGGAAACGGGATGTGTGGGTCTCGGGGACCGTTTCCATGCGCACGCTGCGTTTTGTCAGGTCGGCTCCGAGTTCGCCCCCCTTGTGGCAGTCGACGCAGAAAGCGAGCTGGTGGCAGCTCGAACACCGGGCGCCCGCGGATTGCGATTCGGGGCCGTGAAGGCGGACCCAGGAGGGCGTGTGGCTCCTGGTTGGCCCCAGGACGGTTTCCTCGATATCGGCCGCTTCGTGGCAGTCGAGGCATCCAGCCCTCTCCGGGATGATGCTGAGGGCGTTGGGCAGGTGGCACCGGTCGCACTGACCGATCCCTTCCCTGTCGTGAATAGTGTGGGAAAAGCGCATGGCGTCGGCAGCGGCCGGCACCAGGCAGAGGACGGCCAGAAGAGTGATGGAGACGGCGTGGCGGATCGGAAAAGTACGGTTCATCTCATAACTCCAGTTCAAAAGCGATCCTCCCTGACAAGCTTTCCGGGAAGAGATCATCGTCGGTCCGCTCAATGCGCAGGTCGAGGGAACTCGAGTCGCTGGTCTTCACACGCCCACCGCAGTAGACGAGGCTGCTGCCCACAGTGTTTTCTCCCTTGTTCTGGGACCGGCTGACATCCCAGCCGATCCCGACGTCCCACCGGTCGCCAAGGCGGGTGGAAAGGCCGGTGCTCACCTCGACCAGATCACCACCGGATCCCTGGTGCTGAAGAAGGGATGCCGAGATCTTCGATCTTCCCGGTGTCCACCGTCCACTGACCTCGTATCGCCGGCCTCCTCCTCCCTCCTGGTAGTTTTCAACGGTGTAATCCCAGAGATACCGGGTGTTCATGGAGGGCGTGAACAGCAACGAAAAGGTCCTGCTGTAGGCGGCGCTGATGGCAAAGACGCTGTAGATCGAATCGGAATCGAAGCTCTGGACGTTGTGGGACAGTTCGAAGATAGCGGAAAAACGGTCTGAAAAGTGCAGCCTGGTTCCCACCAGGGACTCGTGAAGGGTTTTTGACATCAGGTCCCAGTTAAAGCTGGCGTAGGCCCTGGTGAAGCGGTACCAGGAATATGCCCACTCCGTGGCGATAAACTCGGTAAGCAGGCTGTCGTCGTCCATGGTCCGGCCGTAATCCAGGGAAAGGTACATGCCTGTCTTGAGCCGGTAGTCCAGACCCGCGCCCAGGACTTCGTCGGCTTTGGAAATGCCGGCATCACCTGTCACGTCGGCAGTGTAACCCCACCGGGCGTTGACAGACAGCTTGTCAAAATCGGCTGTCAGGTTGAGGCCGTCCAGGAACTGGGGGCCCGCGAGGGCCGGGATGTATTGCCTGCCGAAGGTCATTGAACCGCGTCCCTGAGCCCCTGTCAGGGTGGCGGCAAGGGTGTAGAGCCTGTTGGGGTTGTCGTCGCCGGGTTCAACCTCCTCCCCGACAGCGGTGACCCTTCCGTAACCTTCCACGTCCAGCCTGTAGCCGCCGAGGGTTCCCCTGTTCGACAGGAGCACGTACTGGGACGCGGCGGTGTTGCCGGTCCCGTCCTCTTCTTCCCAGGACGTATAGGAGGTGACCGAAGAAAGGGACGCTTCGGCCCGGGCTTGCCCTGTAAAAAGAACCAGGAGCAGGGCGGTGAAGGCCAGAACAGGGATGGAGAGTCGGTACTTGGGCAAGGGGCTCAGATCCTGTGCAGGGTGTTTGAAAAGCTCCGTGAAACAGGTTTACAACAGGCATGGGGGGTTGTCAAAGGGGAAAGAGTTTACGGTTCACGGTTTACGGTTCACAGTTACACTCAAAAAACACCCGACACTGACTTTGGCAGGGGATTTGAATATATGAAATCCTGTAATGGATGAACGCGAACTGAATGATGGGAGGAAGTAATGCAGGATTTCAGAAAGCTGCAAGTGTGGGACAGGGCCATGGAGATAACAACCAGGATTTATGAAACTACGAAGGCATTTCCTCGGTGTAAACAGTTTGGGCTGACGGCTCAACTCAGGGGCGCGAGTTCTTCCATAGGGGCCAATATTGCTGAGGGATGCGGGAGGGGATCCAATAAGGACTTCTTACGTTTCCTTCATATGGCAATTGGATCAGCTTTTGAGGTTGAAAACCACATTCTGCTGGCAGAGAGCCTGAAATACCTGGAAAAAGGGCAAGCGTCTTCGATGGTTGAGGATGTTATCGAGCTGAAAAAGATGCTCTCCAGCCTGATGCGCAAAGTTAAAAGAGCCAGCAATGGTAATAAAAAGGAGGGCTGCCAGCCCTCCTGAAAAGATTGAAACTGTAAACTGTGTACTGTAAACCGTCTACTCACGTCATTAGCTAGCCTGGACTATTCACGAGGTTCTTTTCCGTTCCGGCTGCGTTGCTGTGTCGTTCGCTTGTGCGGAATACTAAAGTATGCCTCCGCGCTCACTCCACAGTCGCCTTGCCGGAACGAAAAACTCCTCTCGTGACTATGTCCGGGCAACCCCGCATAATTCATGATGTTTATCGTGCCATTCCCATTTATCCATATTTGCCACACAGTTAGCTGACATCTCATCACCATCATGAATAATGCGGGCTAGAGCTAATGACGTGTCCTGTTCGGCGGATCAGCTAAAGTTGACCGGCCTGAAAGGAAGTTGGGGTCGGTACCCTGCTCCTCGGCCACCTCCGAGGCCAGATCGGCCAGAATGTGGGACGGGTCGGCGTCCTCGAAGAAGGTGGCCAGGTAGTAGGCGATGGTCATCAGGCGGTGGATGGCGTCTTCGATCACCTCGGCTGCCTGGTTGGTATCGCTGCCCATGCTGATCTCGCTGTTGGCCCAGGCCAGGTAGTTTTCCAGGTCCGTCTTCACCTCGGCCAGGTATGTTGTGATCTCGCTTTTCAGTTCATCCGGCATCTTGTTCTTCAATCCGGGCCTCCTGACTTCTCCCTGTCCCCCTGATATCCGGAATCGGTGCCGGTGTCAAGGAGGTTCCTCAAACGGTTCATCGTCCGAGGAGCAGTTTACAGTTCACAGTTTACAGTGGACAGTTAAATCTCAGGGCGATCCGGTTGCGGTGAAGCCGACTCGCGTGTATGTTTAACTTCGCTTTACATGAGCATCCGGTAAAGCGAAGCTTGATGGACTCGCAAAAAGTCCATCAACGCACCCCGTGCGGGGTGCCCAAATCAATGACCCGCCGCGCCTGGGAAGGGCGCCCTGATCGATGACCGATGAAAGCAGCCGCGCCTGGGAGAGGCGCCCGGATCGAGTGC
>JARGFV010000140.1 GCA_029210545.1 bacterium | reverse complement strand
GTCCATCGGGGCCGGCAGGGCCATTCGACGCATCGGCTGATGTCCTCTTCCCCTTCAGATTAGTCCATCGGGGCCGGCAGGGCCATTCGACGCATCGGCTGATGTCCTCTTCCCCTTCAGATTAGTCCATCGGGGCCGGAGGCCATGAGCAAAAAGAGGCGCTGCTGAAAATCCAGCAGCGCCTCTTTGCGTCGAATGGCGCGCCCGGCAGGACTCGAACCTGCGACCTGCGGCTTCGAAGGCCGACGCTCTATCCAGCTGAGCTACGGGCGCAATTCGCCTCCTTACGGAGGCTCAAGTCCAAAGTCTAAAGTCCAAGGTCCAAAGTATTTGAAGACCTTTTCCTTGGTCTTTGGACTTTGGTCATTGGACTATTTCCCTCGAACCGAGGGGGGATGTTACTCACCCCCGGCCTCACTGTCAAGGCGGCGAGGGGTTGACAGACGGCGAGGGGTTTGATCTTGATCTTCAAGACGTTTTTTCGGGCATCTCGAAAAAACGTTAGCTGTAGAAGATCTTCTTGATCCCTTCGAGCCGTTCCACAGCCGCGGTCACTTCCTGCCCGATGCGTTTTTGCTGCTGCGTCAGGACCATCTTGATGAAGATCTCGTTCTCCACAAGGTCCACCTGGGAGCTTATGTCGGAGGCTTTCAGTCCCATCCCTTTCACCAGATCCATCAGTTCATCGTAAAGGTTCGCGCGCCGAACCCCCGTTACGGACATGGTGAGGAAGCGGTTCTTTTTGACGATCGGGTCGAGTTTTCTGAGGAAGATCAGGCTGACGATGACTAGCACCGTGGAAAGGGCGCCCAGGGAGAAAAACCCCATCCCGAAGGCCATCCCAAGGCCTGCCACCACCCAGAGGCTAGCGGCGGTGGTGAGCCCTCTTACCGTGGGCCCCTCCTTTATGATCACGCCCGCGCCCAGGAAACCGATGCCGGTGATGATCTGGGCCGCGGTACGGGAAGGGTCCAGGCGCAGGGCGGTTTCACTGCCGTACATGCCGTACTTGATGTAGAACGCCTCTGAGATGATCATGATGGTGCAGGCGCCCACCGAAACGAGGAGGTTCGTGCGCATGCCCGCCGGGCGCCCGTGCTTCTCCCTTTCCAGGCCCACAAGGACACCGGCCAGCGCAGCCAGGCCCAGCTTGACCAGGAGTGCCAGTTCGTAACTTCCCATGTATGAATCGCCGAAAAACATGCCTCACCTCGCAGAGAAAATCCCGGGTTACGAGTCCCGGGTTACGGATTCGGGCCCAAAATCCAGGATCCAGAATCCAAAACAACATATTCTCGCACCCGCTTGTTTCGCCCAGGTTAAAAATAGCCAGACAAGGTAGAATGAATACCCTTGAACCTCCGTCCGGAATTTTCAATTCACAATTCACGACCGTGACAGCCCTACATCACCCTCATCCTCGTCAGCTTTTTCCCCAGCAGGGATGCCGCGATGACCAGGGTGGAGGAGAAGAATATCATAATGATCCCCAGCGCCGAAAGCCTGCCCCACAGACCGTCCTCGGCATACCGCAGGATCTGGACGGCCAGCACCTCCGATCCGGGCCTCGACAGCACCACCGAGAGGGTTAGTTCCCTCACGAACATGGTTGCCATGAGGATCCACCCGGAGATGATCCCCGGGATGAGGAGAGGGATGACGATGCGCCGCATGGTGTACCAGGGGCTCCCACCGCACACCCTGGAAGACTCCTCCAGGTTGCTGTGGATCTGGATGAAGGCGCTCGTCAGCGGCCTGATGCCGTAGGGAAGGTAGGTGGCGATGTACCCGATGAGGAGAGCCCAGATGGTGGCGTAAAGAGGCGTGCGGACGAAAAACCACATGAACCCGACTCCGATGACGATACCCGGGAAAGAGAAGGAGAGGAAACTCAGGGATTCCAGGATCCCGGATCCCACCGTCCGCACCTTGACGATGACGTAAGAGACGAAGATGGACAGGAGGATCCCGAGAGTTGCTCCGGCTACTCCGAGGAAAACGCTGTTTTTAAGGGCCAGCAGCGAAATGGGGTCCTTGAGCACCTCGACCCAGTTCTTCCAGCTCATGAGCTGGAATGCCCTTTCACCCGGGACCATGACGTAGGGCAGCATGGAAGTGTAGAAAAGGACGATGACGGGGAGGACAATGAGCACGAAGGAAAGCGTTCCCACAATGGCGAACAGCGGGTACCTGGCCCCTTTCAGTTCGATGAGGGCAGGTTTGAACCCCCGGCTGGAGATGGTCACGTAGCGGCTGCTCTCCGAGGTCAGGTAACGGTAGAGGTAGATGAGCACGATGGATGCCGCCAGAGCGCTCATCCCGATAGCCGCGGCCTTCCCGTAATCGGCAGAAAATCCGGTGGAGATGGTCCGGTAGATGTGGGTGGACAGCACGTATTTCCTGCCCGGCATACCGATGATGGAGGGTACGGCGAAGGAGGCGAGGCTCCTCACGATGACCAGAATGGCCGATGCCAGGATGGCGGGACGCAGCACCGGCAGGGTTACCCGGGCCAGGGTCTTCAGGGTCGAAGCGCCGCAAACTTTGGAGGACTCTTCCAGGGACACGTCGAAGGCGCTCATGGCCGGTGCGATGATGAGATAGGCGATGGGCAGGTCCAGGAGCCCCTCCACGAGGATCATCCCCGGCAGCGTGTAAATGTTGAAAGGGGAGTTCTCCAGCCCGAAAAGCTGCATGATCAGCCGGTTGAGGATCCCGTTGCTGGGATTGAGCAGCAAAAGCCAGCTCACCGCGAAGAGGATGTGAGGGACCATCATTGGGATGATGGAGATGACCCCGAACAGGAACTTGAAGGGGATGTCGGTCCGGGTGTTCATGTAAGCGAGAAAGAGGGCCAGAGCCGTGGCCACCATCGCCGACCCCACTGTGAAGATGAGGGTGTTGACGAGGATGTCGGCGAATGCCGGATCGGTATAGGCAGCGGCATACTTTTCCAGGGTGAATTGCCCGAAGGCCCCGAACCCCCTTGAAAAGCTCCCGAGGACAAGCATCAGGACAGGGCACACCGTCAGGAGGCCGACGATGACGATGAGGAAAGGGGTGAGGGTGAGCTTTCTGGATCTCATATCTCAAATCTCATATCTAAAACCGGCATGTCATGTCAGCCAGGCCGGTTTTCAGATGGCAGCAGGAAGCAGTGGTCAGGGTCGAAAGAGATATAAAGGTCATCTCCCGCCACGATATCCACGGTCGGCGGTATGGTCGTTGTCAGCAGCGTGTCGCCGATCCTGATGTCACCTTCATAAGCCTCCCCCACGAAAAGCAGGGTCTCGACCTTGCCCTTGAAGACGTTTCTGGCGCCGCTGTCGTTGGTGGACGCAAGGGACATGAATTCGGGGCGGACGCACAGGACCGCCTCCATTCCGGGCGCGATCCCCTGGCTGTTGAGGCCGACAATGGGGCCGATGACGGTCTCAATGACCGCGTGACCGTCCTCCCGGGCCGAAACGGTCCCCGCAATGAGGTTTGCCCTGCCGATGAAATCCGCCACGAACCGATGGTCCGAGTTGAAGTAGATCTTCCGTGGGTCACCGATCTCCACGATGCTCCCCGCCCTCATGACGGCGATCTGGTCAGAGAGGGCCAGGGCCTCGATGCGGTCGTGGGTGACGTAAACCGCTGTGATATCCAACCCGGTCAGAAAGGTCCTCAATTCCTTGCGGGTCTCTTCGCGCAGCTTGGCGTCGAGGTTGCTGAGCGGTTCGTCGAAAAGGATGACCTTGGGCTCGGCGACCAGCGCCCGGGCCAGGGCGACCCGCTGCTGCTGCCCACCGCTGAGTTTCGTGGCTGGCCGGTTCTCGAACCCGTCGAGCTGTACGAACTGAAGGACCTTCGCGACCCTGTCCCTGATCTCCTTTTTCGGCACCTTCCGGTTCTGGAGGGGATAGGCCACATTGTCGAACACGTTCATGTGGGGCCAGATGGCATAGGTCTGGAACACCATGCCGAGCCCCCGCTCCTCCGGCGGCACGAGGATGCCCTTTTCCCGTGACCACACCACCTCGTCGCCGATGGCGATCTCGCCGACGTCGGGTGTTTCCAGCCCGACGATGCACCTGAGCAGAGTCGTTTTACCGCACCCGCTTGGGCCGAGAAGGGTAAATATCCGGTTGGCGGGGATGTTGAGGTGGACGTTATCCAGGGCACGGATCCTCTTGCCCTCGGAAAAAAAATCTTTGGTCACCCCCTCGATTCGAATCTCCATGAGCCCTCCGCATGGCACTCCCGGGGCCGGCTCCCCGGCCTCGGGAGTGTATGAACATGGTCTGTTACGCGGGCCTGCGGATCACACGCCCTCGAAGATCTTCCTGAACTCCTCTCCCCAGCTCTTGATCTCGTCATCGGACAGTTCCCGGATGGGGAGAACCTTTGCGCCACTGATGCCGTCAATGGGCGGGAACACGCCAGGCGTCAGCACGTACTCGCCGACCTTGTCCGCCAGCAGCTTCATGGCAGCCCCTGAAAGCCAGTAGTCCATGAACACTTTGGCGGCTTCCGGGTGCGGGGCCCTGGCGGCGATGGCGATACCGCGGGGCGAGCCGAGGATGGTGCCGACCCTGGCCCAGTCAAGTGGCGCGGGGGCGTGGGTGATGATGTACTTGGGCATGGAGATGGCGATGAGTTTCTCGCCGCTCTCCACCGGGGCCGGGGAGGGGCCGAAGGAGGCCACGAACATGGGACGGTTGGCCGCCAGCCCCTTGACGAACTTCATCCACTCATCGTCGGAGGCAAAGATCTTCATCTCCTTCAGACCTACCAGCCACGAGATGGTCGTGGCGTGGGTGGAGGGGTTGGGCATGACGATCTTGTCCTTCCACCTGGGATCCGCCAGGTCCATGTAGGTCTTCGGCACGTCGGCGGCCTTGACCAGCTCCTTGTTGTAGATAGGTGCGACGTATTCGATGCCGAACTGTACGATGGTATCGTCCGCCCGGGCCCAGTCGGGGTACCCGGCCGCCGATGGGGACCTGTAGGGCACCAGAACTCCATTATCCTTGAGGGTCTGGAGGATGGGCAGGGGGCCCTGGAGCACGTCGGCCGCCAACTTGCCTGCTTCAAACTCGGTAATGACCGTAGAGAGATATTTTGAAGTGGAAATGCGGGTGTAAATACCCTCGACACCCTGGCTCACCTTGAACGCCTCCATAATGGGCTCAACCGCGGTGATGTTGGCGTAAAAGTTCGCCTTGCCTTCCGCCTTCGCCTTTGCCATGTCTGCCCCGTAGGCACACGGAACCACGGCCAGACACAACGCAACGACCAGAAATTTCTTCATAATCCACCCTCCCTGAACTGTGGCCGGAACCCCCCGGCAGTTTTTGCCAAGATATAATGCCAGTGTAGCCTAAAAAAACGGGGACTACTGACGTGCCGAAAACACAAAAAAACCGGGCCGGTATGTACCGGCCCGGTAAAATTCTGGGGTGGACAGAGGGATTTGAACCCTCGACCTCTGGAGCCACAGTCCAGCGCTCTAACCAGCTGAGCTATGCCCACCATACGTTTTCTCCAGGCTCCAATTCATGATAGAGTCGCAAAAAGTCCAATCCGGGACTTTTCGCTCCACGGAAAGGGAAAAGCGTCGTTTTCCCTTTCCTT
>JARGFV010000139.1 GCA_029210545.1 bacterium | reverse complement strand
AGCTCGGACCGCGCGTCGATGACCCGGGAGCGCTTAACGGCGCCGAAGACCACCGTAAAGGTCATGGCGGCCATGAGTGCGAGGATGGTCACCGCGGTCATGACTTCGATGAGTGTAAAGCCGGAGTTGGATCCATTACGATGTGTAGAGGCTTTTCGTGCTGGCATCATTTTTTATGAATACCATAAAATATCTGGTGCTGGAATCCAACTCCGGCTGTTTACAGTTCACGGTATACGGTTAACAGTACAAAAATGCGCCGGCCATCGGCCGGCGCTACGATCTGACTGTAAATGGTGATGGACTCGCAAAAAGTCCATCAACGCGCCCCGCGCGGGGTGCCCAAATCAATGAACCAGGAAAAGTCTTGACTGGACTTTTCGCGACCCTATCAACGGTTAACTGTAAACCGTAAACTGTAAACCGTAAACTACATCCCCAGGTACGCCTCCTTGATCTCATCACTCCCCTTGATCTCGTCCGGTGTTCCCTCGGCCTTGATACTGCCCTCGTGCATGACGTAAACGTAGTCAGCCGCGCTCAGGGACGCGGCCGCGTTCTGCTCCACCAGGAGGATCGTCAGGCCGACATCCTCCTTCATCTTCTCGATGGTCTCGAAGATCTCGTGAACAAGTTTGGGAGCCAGTCCCTGACTGGGTTCGTCCATCATGATGAGCTTGGGCCTGGTCATGAGCGCCCTGCCGATGGTGACCATCTGCTGCTGCCCCCCTGAAAGGGATCCGGCTTTCTGGATGTGTCTCTCCTTCAATATGGGGAACATGGAGTAAACGAGCTCGAGGTTCTCTTCCCTGACCGCCTGGGCCTCCTTGCGATAAGCGCCCATGATGAGGTTGTCGTAAACGGTCATCTCCTTGAACAGGTGTTTTCCTTCAGGGACCATGGTGAGCCCAAGGTCAACCTTCTTGTGGGGCGGCAGGGTGGTGACGTCATTTCCCTCGTATGTCACCGTCCCGCTCCGGGCCTTGACCGATCCCAGGATGGTCCAGAGGAGGGTCGACTTTCCTGACCCGTTGGGTCCGAGCAGGGACGTGATGGTTCCGGCCTTGACCTCGACATTCGGGCCCCAGAGGACCTGCATCGGTCCGTAACCTGATTCGATCTTCTCGGCCTTAAGCATCGTACTCCTCCGCGGGCCTTCCCAGGTAGACCTCGATGACCCTGGGGTCGGTGAGGGCCTCCCTTGTTGCCTCGTCCACGAGCAGCGCTCCCTGGTGCATGACGATGACCCTTTCAGCCAGACCCGCCACCGCCCTCATGATGTGCTCCACCATGGCCACGATGGCGATCCCCTCGGTATCCCGGATATGCTTGATGAACTTGACCATCTCGTCGATATCCTTGGGGTTCATCCCTGCCATGGACTCGTCCATGAGCAGGAGCCGGGGCTTCATGGCCAGTGATCGGGCGATTTCCACCAGTTTTTTCTCGATGGGGGTAAGACCTCCGGCCGGCTTGTCACGGTAATTTTTAAGCCCGATGAGATCGATGTAGTAATCGGCCATCTCCATGGCCTTGTCCACGGATGTCTCGCTGCCGGACGCGCCGAACATGGCTCCGATGGCGATGTTCTCCTGAACGGTGGCCGAAGAGAAAGGCCTGGGGATCTGGAAGGTGCGCCCCATCCCGAGATGGGCCCTCTTGTAGGCAGGGTAATTGGTGACGTCCACGCCTTCGAACCAGATCCTGCCCTCGTCCGCGGGGAACACACCGTTGATGAGGTTGAACATGGTCGTTTTCCCGGCTCCGTTGGGGCCGACAATAGCCAGCGTTTCTCCGGGGTGGATCTGGAAGGTCATGTCGTCGACCGCCACCAGGCCGCCGAACCGTTTCGTTACGTTCTCGCATCTTAACAGGGGCATGTTTCAATCCTCAGATTACGTATTTTTGCAGTGGTGTACCCATGAGCCTCTTCTTGAGGACTCCCACCGTTCCCTCGGGGAACAGGACGATGATGCCGATGATGATGGGAGCGAAGATGAGGAGCTGGAATCCGGGCAGCACAATGGACAGGTAATATTTGGAGATCCCGTAGATCAGTCCGCCCACGATGGGTCCGAGAAGGGTCCCGGCGCCGCCCAGCAGAACGATGATGATCGCCTCCACCGTGTAGTGGATCTCGAACACGTCCGCAGGGTAGACATAGTTGAGCTTCAGGGCCCAGGCCGTGGCGCCCAGCAGGCCTGCCATGGCGGCACTGGTGATAAAGGCGATGATCTTGTACTTCGTCACGTTAATCCCCATGACCTTGGCGGCGTCCTCGTCTTCCCTGAGGGCCGTCAGGGCGTAGCCCACCTTGTTCCTCATGTAGACAAGGGTCAGGGCCGCGGCCAGGATGGCGACCCCGAACATCAGGATGTCCGCCCAGAAGGTTGACAGGGCCATGGCTGTCTCCCTGCCCATCGCCTTTTTCATATGCCGGGTGAAGATCATGCCCTCTGAACCGTTCCAGATCCGGGCTCCCTCGACAAGGTATCGGAACCCCTCGTTGACCCCGATGGTGGCGATGGCAAAGTACGCCCCCCGCAATCTCAGGGCCACGGCTCCCACCGCCAGGGAAAGGAGGGTTGCGAACAGGGCGCCAAGGACCAGGCCGATGACGACTATCCATAGTCCGAGGCCCTTGTCGTAGAGATGGTAGATGGAAACGGCCATCCCGTAGGTGCCCACACCCATGAAGGCGACGTATCCGAAATCGACGTATCCGGTCATCCCCATGAACAGGTTGAACGCCTGTCCCAGGGTGCAGTAAAAGGCCAGTTGGGAAACCAGCTGCCACTTGCCGGGATTGACCAGACCGTATCCGAGAAGGACGGCGTAGGCGACCAGGACAGGTATGATGGGATAATATTTGTCGATCTTCTTCATCATTTCGCCCTCAGCAGCCCGGTGGGGCGGATCAGCAGGATCACGAGGAGCATCACGAAGGAGAAAAACCTCGTCATGGCGAAAGGCTCAACCCCGGGGATGTTGGCGAACAGGGTGTAGGAACCGTTTTCCAGAAGCCCGAACACCACCCCCCCGAAGAACGCCGCGTAGGGGCTTGCCAGACCGCCGAGGACGGCGATGACGAACGCTTTCAGGGTGTAGGGCCCGCCCATGTAGGGGTTGATCCCCACCGGAATGAACATGGTGAGAAGAACACCGCTGGTCACGGTGAGACCGATGCCCAGTGAAAAGCTCAGAGCGTACTGCCAGTCCACATCGACGCCGCAGACACGGGCGCCCACGTCGTCTTCCACCACGCTGCGCATGGCCATGCCCGCCCGGGTCTTTTTGAACCACAGGTAGAGCAGGATGGCGATCATCATGCTGCCGAAGGCCGCCAGAAGCTTCGGGTAGGGAAAAACCGTGATGCCGACGTCCAGTTTCCCGATGTCCCAGTTGTACCCCCTCGACTCGGAGGTGAATATCTGTTTGACAACCTCCTCCAGGATGACGCCAAGGGAGAATGTGACCAGGAGAGTGGCCAGTTCCGGAGCCTTGTCCTGGCGTCTCCCTCCGTAGATGTACAGGAAAAAGCCGTAAATGAAGATGATCCCGACAAAGATGTATATGGCCACGTTCAGCTTGAACAGCCCCGAACCGATCCACATGAGGATGAGCATCCCGACGAAACCGCCGCCTGCCATGCCCAGGACCTTCGGGGACATTTTCCTGATGCCCGATCCGCTGGGTGAGACCAGAGGCTTCATGGCCCCGTAGTAAAAGAGCATCCCGAGCCCCATCCCGATGAGCATAGCCACGGGGATGGCGAAGACGGGCGGTATACCCATGCCCTGGAACATCATCAGGGCGGTGAAGGAACCGACCATGATGAACGCGCCGTGGCCCACATTGACCACCTGCAGGACCCCGAAAATGAGGGAGAGCCCCATGGTGGCCATGCCGTACACGGCCCCCAAAACGAGACCCTGCAGCAGGTTTCCGGATAGCTGTTCTAAAAGCACCTTTCCCTCGCTTCCCCCGCGGCGCGTCAGGAAACCGTGACACGCCGCAAGCCGGTTTATCGAAAATAGTGAGTATCACTAAAGCCAGGAGTCCATGTGAGGCTCTCCGCCAGACCCCTGGTGCAGACTGGAAACGTCAGTTTCCTCTGGATTTACCAGAACGGTAACAAAAAATATAGAAGCGCGCAAAAAAAGGGCCGGCAACGGATGCTGCCGGCCCTGTCGGGTCGCTTTAGAACTTTCTCTTCGGGTAGGCCGGGGCGCCCGTCTGGGCGGCCTCGGGCCAGATGATCATGCGCTTTCCACCCTGCCACTGGACGTCCACCATGGAGTGGCCGACCTGCAGACCGGTGTCGTCGACGTCCCAGCCGCCGTAAAAGCTCATGAAGGTCAGGTCGCCAAGAGCCTTGCGGACAGCGTCGTTATCCAGTGAATCGGCCTTTTCCACGGCCAGGACCAGGGCCAGGACAGCGGCGCTGGCTTCAGCGGCGTGGTAGTCGGGCAGCATGTCTTTTTCAACAGCCTTCTTGAACAGGGCCACATACTCGTCCTGGGAAGGACCGATCCAGGTCTTGCCGAGCTTCTTTGCGCCTTCTGCCGAGAAAGTCACGCCGTACTCCCAGTGGGAGGGTCCCATGACGCCCTCAGCCAGCTCACCAAGGGCCTCGCCGAAGGCGGGCAGGGTGGCGGCGGCGATGAGGGACAGGAGCTTGGGGTTGATGTCGAGGTCGGCCATCTGCTTGTTCATGAGCTGGCCGTCCTGGAAGTGCCCGCCGCCGATGACGATCTCGGCTCCGGATGCTTTAAGGTCGCTGAGCAGGGGCGTCAGATCGGTGACCTTGGCGGGGTAGGTCCTCTTGAACACGACATCGAAGCCCAGTTCCTTGGCCCGTATTTCGGCGCCGTCCATGACGGACCGGGCGAACTCGGAGTCCTCGTAGGCCAGCGCGACTTTCTTCGCTGAAGGATCGATCTTCTTGACCATCTCCAGGGTACCGGCGTGGTATTTCGAGCCCGGCCCGATGGTCTGGACGGCGTACTCGAACCCCTGCTTGAAGATGTTATCGGAAGCGCCGCCGTGGTCCATGTAGACCACGCCGTACTTCTCGGCAACCGTGGCGCCGGCAAGGGTCAGGCCCGAACTGTAGGGCGCGAAAAGAAAGTTGACCTTGTCGGTGGTGACGAGGCGCTCGAGAAGGCTCGTGACCGACTCCTTCTTGGACTCGCAGTCGTAGACCTTGTAATCGAGCATCATCTTCTTGCCGCCGACCATGACGCCGCCCCGGGTGTTGTTGACCCAGTCTATGGCGGCCTTGACACCGCCGACGGCCTGTTCGCCTGCCTTGGCCTGGGAGCCCGACAATGTGGCCGGGTGGCCGATGACGATATCGGCGAAGGCGGACGGAACCGCCAGGCCGACAACCATGAGAACTGACATAAGAACAGTGAACCTTCTTCTCATTGTACTCTCCTTTGCTAATGGTGCCAGTTTCGTGAATCCCCATCGAAGCGTTGTGAAAGGACGCCTCGCTTTAACTTGGCATCCTAACATAAAAAACGTCATTATAAATGCCCGCACCACCCGATTGTTAGTCCAAAGTAGTAATGTCCCCTCTGTCCAAGTTACAAATGTCCCCTACTTCAACTTTTGCAAGGGGGCGACA
>JARGFV010000138.1 GCA_029210545.1 bacterium | reverse complement strand
AGGCGACTGTGGAGTGAGCGCGGAGGCATACTTTAGTATTCCGCACAAGCGAACGACTCAGCAACGCCGCCGGAACGAAAAAGAACCTCGTGAATAGTCCGGGCTAGACACCAGGCGCTGGGAATTGGCGGTTAATCTCCGATAATCCCCTTAGCGTATTCCTCCGGATCGAAGGGCACCAGGTCTTCGATCCCCTCACCCAGCCCCACATATTGAATGGGCAGCCCCAGTTCCCCGGCGATGGGTATCAGGATGCCTCCCCTTGCCGTTCCGTCCATCTTGGTGATGGTCACCCCCGTGACGCCGGCCGCCTGCGCGAACTCCCTGGCCTGGACGAGGGCGTTCTGCCCCGTGGTCGCGTCCAGCACGAGCATCACCTCGTGGGGCGCCCCCTCCACGATCCTTTCGGCGACCCGCACGATCTTCTCAAGCTCCCTCATGAGAGGTTCCTTGGTGTGGAGCCGCCCAGCCGTGTCGATGATCACATCCCTGGTACCGGCTGAAACGGCTTTTGAAAGGGCGTCGTGGACTACGGCGGCAGGGTCGCCGCCCTCCAGGGCACCGTGAAAAGCGGCGCCCGCCCTCCGGGCCCATATTTCCAGCTGTTTTACGGCGGCCGCCCGGTAAGTGTCCGCTGCCACCAGCATGGTGGACCGGCCTGTTTTGCCGAGCCGATGGGCGAGTTTGCCGATGGTGGTTGTCTTTCCCGATCCGTTGACGCCGACGACCAACATGACCCGCGGCCCCGGCGGCCCCCCGGCGGCTGCCGGATCAGGGGGCAGGTCAGGCGTCCTTTTTCCCTGTGCTGAAACCGCACCGGCGATCCACCGGCTCATGAACATCTTCATCTCGTCGTCCGACCTGATGCTTCCGGAAGATTTACGGAGGTGTTCGATGAACCTGGCGGTGTACTCGACCCCTATATCGGCCGTGATGAGGATCTCCTCGATCCGTTCCAGCTGCTCTTCGCCGATGGTGATCCCGCCCGTGAAAACGGCCCTGATCCGTCCCCAGATGGAGCCGCGGGTCTTTACGAGTCCGGTTTTGTAAAGCTCGTGGTCACGGTTGGAAGTCACGGTCAGCCCTTTACAGAATTTCAGATTTCAGGTTTCAAATTTCAAGGGAACAACAAGCTCTATTCCATAACAGATATCGGTGGTGTACAGGTCATTTTGAAATGTGAAATATGAGATGTGGATTGAATATTCAGATTAACTCGTTGATCTCGGGTATCCCGTCGCGGAGAGCTTTCATCCCCAGGGCGGGGATACCGGTCCTGTCCTGTATGAGGACGACGAAAAGGCCCTCCTTGACCGGCGCGACGCTGTAGGTGAAACGGTCGGATCGAATGTAGAGTTCCCTGATGACGTCGCCGCTGCCGATCCGTTCCTGGATGTCGTTGAGGAGGCTGAGAATGATACCGTGGTGGGCCCCGGCAAGCCTTACTTCGAAGCTGTCGCCCCGGTTGGCGAGATCGACGAATTCTCCCTCGTCGTCAACGATGGTGGCCCCGACTCCGCCTCCCGCCGTGTCGACGATCCGGTCAAGCGCCTTCTTGAAAGGCATCAGGCCACATCCCTGAGACGCACAGACACCACCTGGGAAGCGCCCGGCTCCCTCATGGTGATGCCGTACAATACGTCGGCTGCCTCCATGGTCAGCTTGTTGTGTGTGATGACGAGAAACTGGAACTTGCCGGACAACTCCCGGATGATCGCGGCGAAGTTGCTCAGGTTCTGGTCGTCGAGGGGCGCGTCGACCTCGTCCAGGATGCATATTGGACTGGGCCTGGCCAGGAACATGGCGAAGATCATGGTCAGGCTCACGAGGGCTTTCTCCCCTCCCGACAGCAGCTGCATGCTCTTGAGCCGCTTCCCGGGCAGCTGGACCTGGATATCGACGCCGGAATTTAACGGGTCGGTTTCGTCGAGAATGATCATCTGGGCGCTGCCGCCGGTGATGAGGCGCGGGAATAGACGCCCGAAGTTGTCACTGACCTCCCGGAAAGTGGCAAGAAACCGCTCGCGGCTCGTCCGGTTGATCTTGCGGATCGCTTTTACCAGAGATTCTATGGACAATTCGAGGTCCTGCTGCTGGGCGGTGAGGAATTCGTACCGCTCGTTGAGTTCCTCGAATTCCTCAACGGCTCCGGGGTTGACCTCACCCATCTGGGAGATCTTTTCCCGAAGGGTGGCGATACGCTCCCCGGCCTGGACCCTGTCGAACTCACCTGCCTCGAACTGCTCCCTGGCGATGGAGCTGACGTCGCTTTTGTGCTCCTCGCGGACACGGTCACGGATGTGGGCCAGTTCGGACCTGACCTCACTGGACCTGATGTCGAGCCTCGAGATCTCCTCCCGGACGGATGCCGCCTTCGACCTGAGGTTCCTGGCGGCCACGGACAGTTCCTCGGCCGCAAGACGTGACTCGTCCTGCAGGGCACGCAGCCGGTCCAGCTCCGCCTTTTTTTCTTCGAGGACCAGGATCTCCTTTCGGACAGTTTCCCGGCCCCCGGCAACGTGGTCATGGTGCATCCCGATCCTCGAGCGGGTCTCCTCCCTCTCCGAGTTGAGGCGTTCCTTTCTCTCCTGGACCTCCTGGTTCCTGGACGCGGCCGTTTCAAGAGCCCGCTGGGAACTTTCTCTCCTGAGCCCCAGGGAACTGACCTTGATGCGCGCCTCTTCAAGGGCCGATCGCCGTTCCACCATCTGGACGCCGAGGTCGGTCACCTTTTTCGCGAGGTCCGCTGTTCTCTCGTTGGCAGTGATCTCTTCCGCCGTGAGCTCTTCCAGCCTGGCGAGGCACCTTTCGATATTAAGGGCCGCTTCGCTGTCCTCCCGGTCAATCAGCTTCATTTCGGAGTCAAGATCCTCGAGGATCCCCTGGGCCTGCTGGAGTTCTCTGCGTGCCATGGTCAGCGCGCTCTCGTTGGCAAGCCTTGCCCTTTCAGCGGTGCGGCCCTCCTCCTCGGCCTGGAGCAGTCGGGCCTCGTCGGCGGCGATCTTCACCTTGAGGTCATCCCTCGTTTCCCGGGTGCGGTTCAGTTCGTATTCAACCTGCCCGGCCTCGGTCCCGAGTTCCCTGATCTTCCTCTTCCTGGCCAGGAGCGTCTCCCCGTCGGTCTGGCTGCCCCCGGTGATGACACCGGTGGATTCCACCACGTCGCCGTCCAGGGTGACGATGGTGGCCGTGAACCCGTTCCTGCGCCAGAGATCGAGGGCGATGTTCAGGTCCTCCACCAGCAGCGCGTCACCGAGGAGAAAATCACCCACCCCGTTAAGGCTGGCCGAGAAGTTCACCATGTCGACGAGGGGGCCGTGGATCCCGTCGCCGCGGACAGCCCCGATCCCGTTACCTTTCCCGTTTGCACGGGGTGATTTCGGTATGAAGCTCCCCCTGCCGCCGGTCCTTTCTTTCAGGTGGCCGATGACCGCACGGGCGTCCTCGGGCGCGTTGACGATCATGTGGCCGAGTCTTTCGCCGAGAACAGCCGTGACGGCTTTTTCGTAGGGTTGGGGAACGTCGATGTAGTCGGCGACGACACCGAGGACCCCGGACTGTCCGGCATCGGTGTAATGCCGCATCACGTGCCGCGCTCCCTCCGGGAGCCCTTCCATCTGCTCTTCCAGCGCCACCAGGGTCCTCTGGAGACCTCTTATCTCCGCCTGCCGTTCGGAAAGAACTGCCAGCCTGGACTCCGCTTCATCGACCGAGCTTCTCCCGGCCTGGATCGCTTCGCGGAGGCTGTCCAGCCGGTCGGCCGTGACCCGGGCGGATTCGACGGCACCCTGGAACTCGGATTCCCTCTCCTGGCACTCCTTCCGGTGCGCCTCGATCCGTGATCGGACGTCGGATATCCGGTGGCTGGAGTCCTCCCTCCTCCGTCCAAGCGCTTCCCGCGCCTTGCGTCCTGAATCGGCCTCCATCTCCAGTCGGCTTTTCTCGGTCCCGATGGTGAAAAGGGAGATCCTGGACGATTCCACGTCACTCCGAACCTGCCGCAGGGCCGACTCGGAGGCGTTGAACCTCTCCTGGGCCTCTTCCAGCAGCGTGTTGAACCTCCCGTGCTCGTCCTCGATGGCGGCCAGTTCCAGCTCCAGCTGCTGGAGCTCATTTCGCTCCGACTCGGTGCGGGCGGAAAGGTCGGCTTCGTCCTCTTCCAGTCGGACAAGCCTCTCTTCAAGGGACCGGATGGCGCTCTCGCGCACCGAGATGTCACTTTCCAGGCGGGCGATGCCGGCTTCCGTGGCCCGCACCGCCTCGAACCCCTCGGTGACCCGCCCCTCACCTTCGAGGAGACCGGCCCGAAGGACTTCCTCCCTCGATTCCGCCGCGGACATCCCGGCCTCCAGGTCACCGAGGACCGACCTTCGCCCCTGGAGCTCGGATTCCACTCTTTCCAGCTCCACGACGAAAGCGCTGTAGTCCTCGAACCGGAACCTCAGGTCGAGGGCCGTCAACTCGTCCCGCAAGATCCTGTACCTCCTGGCCCTGGCCGCTGAACGTTTCATGGAGTTGAGCTGGCGCCTGACCTCCCGGATCACGTCGCTGACCCTGAGAAGGTTCTGGCGGGTCCTCTCGATCTTGCGCTCAGCCTCAAGGCGCCGCATGCGGTACTTGAGGACACCGGCCGCTTCCTCGATGAGGGCTCTTTTTTCCTCGGGCCTGGAGTTGATGAGGAGGGAGATCTTGCCCTGTTCGACGATGGAATAGCCACGGCTGGAACCGCCGGCGTCGGCGAGGAGCTCACGGATATCCTTGAGCCGGCATGACACTCCGTTGATGAGGTACTCGCTCTCTCCTGTCCTGAACAGCTTGCGGCTGACGGATAACTCGGCATAGTCCCGCCACTGGTTGTCGAGGGAGCCGTCGTTGTCGAAAACCAGCGTCACCTCGGCCATGCCGGCGGGTTTACGGCGGTCGCTGCCGTTGAAGATGACGTCCTCCATCGTCTGCCCCCGAAGGAGCTTGGCGCTCTGCTCGCCGAGGGTCCAGCGCACGGCGTCGACGATGTTGCTCTTGCCGCACCCGTTGGGACCGACCACTACGGTCAATCCGTCTTCCTGGAACTTGAAGACGGTCCGGTCCGGGAACGATTTGAAACCCTGTATTTCGAGACGTTTGAGGAGCATGGAATACAGTCGTCAGGAGCCGGGAGTCAGGATGAAAACCTGAAACCTGGAACGTGGAACCTGGACTGAAACCTCCTTATCAGGGATAGGGAACCATTCAATTCTTCAGGAGCCCGGATGCACCCGGACACCCCTCGCCACCTTGACGAGATAGCTATGCCTGTGTAACCGTTGATTGCCACTTAACACTTTAATACCAGTGAAAATTTACCATGGGGCACTCCATGTGTAAAGACCCGAAATCCGCCGAAAACGCCCTTCCGGTCGGGGCTGGACGGTCAGCGAGTGACGTGGGGCGGCAAGTTCAACAGCAACACGGCACCATAAAAAATATAGCCCCCTCAATGCCCCGACCGGAGGCCGGCCCAAACCAATCGCGGATTTCGGGTGAGGCTTGCTTCAGACTCATTTCATTCTGGTAGAGGCTGGCAGCGTGTCGGAAAACCTCTTGACACGCTGCTGTAAGTTTTTCGGAAAGCCCTTTTTTGGGTCTTTTCTTGAAAAC
>JARGFV010000137.1 GCA_029210545.1 bacterium | reverse complement strand
CAGTCTCAAGGTCTGCGTGTAAACCAGCTGTTCGGTCTGGTCCATATCAGCCGTGCTCGAGATAATGACCCTTATAAGGACACTGACGAGAAAATAGGCTGCCAGCCCGAAAAGAATGATCCTGTGCGCACCGGGTCTAATGGGATCTTTGTCAGCGGCTGAAATTTCCTGAGAAGTTGTCATGGCTGGTAATATGGTTTAACCCCGTTCTGGATATCGGAAACAGATGGTGCTAACCTGCTGTTAAGAGTAACATAAAAGCACCGCATTTTTCATTCCGAGTTGGAAGAATGGAGTACGGAGGGGATTTTTTTCTGGGAGCTGAAATGGGTGAGGAGAACAGTTTGAAGATCAGTGTTGTGGTGCCGTTCTTCAACGAAGAGGAGTGTGCCGGGGAGGTTTGCGAGGAAATCCTTCAGGTTCTTTCCCCTGTATTTGGTGATGATTGGGAATTGATCGCCGTGGACGACGGATCGGAAGATAGCACCGGCTCCGTTCTTAAGGGAGCTGCGGCCAAAAACAGTTCCATGAGAACGATACACAGCCGGGAGCGTCTGGGACAGTCAGCCGCTTTGAAGCTTGGTTTTTCCGTAGCATCCGGGAAGTACATCGGCACACTTGACGGTGACGGCCAGAACGACCCAGCGGACCTGCCCCTTTTGCTGCAGCAGATCGAAACGATGGATGCCGATATGGTGAGCGGAATTCGCGTTGACAGGCATGACAACTGGGTCAGGCGTATGTCCAGTAAAATAGCCAACGGGGTCAGATCAACCATCTTGAAGGATAAAACGACCGATGTGGGATGCTCGATGCGTGTGTTCAGGCGGCACTGCCTTGAGGATATTCACCTTTTCAGGAATTTTCACCGTTTCTTCCCGGCGTTGCTTGTGATGAACGGGTTTGCCGTCGCCGAGGTTCCGGTCAATCATCGGCCGCGGTTCTCTGGCACGAGCAAATACGGCGGCGGCATCAACAGCAGGTTATGGGTGGGGCTGGCGGACCTGGCGGGTGTGTACTGGCTAAGCAAAAGAGTGATCCAGCCTCGAGCTGAGGAGGATGAGGTTACTCCGGTTGGCAGCTGAACAGCGACCTGCAAAAGAACCTGTAACGGTTTCTTCCGGCCCACTAGCGGAAGTTGAATTAAGCTCCTCTCCCCTCAAGGATCTTACAACCATCATTATAGTCGGTGTGATCTTTTTACTTCTGGCCCTTCTCCTCAGGAGCGATCTGGTCCGGGATATTTTTGAAAATGTTCATCGAATCAGGTCCTTCCTCAAGTCAGACGCTGTCCCTGGCGGCCTTGCCGGCAGCGGGGCTGTGTTTGTTTTGGGAACCGGTATCCTGATCAGCCTGGGGGTACCGAGGATATGGATCTCGGCTCTGGGAGGCGCGGTCTACGGTGCTGCGCTGGGAGCAGTGTTCAGCCTCTGTTCCAGCATCATAGGAGCGACGGCCCTGTTCTTTGCGGGTTCAACATTCCTGGGCTCGGTCGCTCAGCGCCGTTTACGAAACCGCGCCGGAAAATTCGTGGAAAGGCTTAACCGGGAAGCGTTCTGGTGGACCTTATACCTGCGGCTTTTCCCCTTCAGCAACTCCACCGTTCAGAGCCTTCTCTTCGGCAGCCTGCGGGTTCCTTTTTCAGCTTTTATCTCGGGTTCAATCCTGGGGTTTATCCCGCTTACCGTTGTTTTCGCCATGTTCGGCAGCGGGGGGGTGAAAGGGAATTATTACCAGATATGGCTCGGTTTCGGGTTCATTGCGGCAGTCGCCCTGTTACGGTTCCTGATGAACCAGGTCGCCAGGGGCAAGACCGCTGAGGATAGAAACTCCTGACATATCCTGTTTAAAAAACTCCTGGTGAACTCAGGATCTTTTCTTCCAAAGGAAAGGCGATCCGGGCGGTAACCGGATCATGGTTATAAGAGTCAGGATTCCCCACATTGCCGATCCAGATCCTCTTTTCTCTCCATATCAAGGTAGCCGCAACGGTAAGCGATCTCCAACCACACTCTCGTTTCGTTGGCCTCACTCTCAGCGGTGTTCAGGCTGGGAATAAAAGCACGTTTGTTACGTCGGCGCTTCCACGCTTCTGCTATGTTTGCACATACAGATCTTGATGAACGCCTCATCTGATGAGGAGTGCAATTTAAAGACCAAATGGAAAATGTGATTCAGTTGTCGCGGTTAAGGACTTGACCCATTACCCTTTTCCCCCATACCCCTTACTGACCTTTATTCCCATTTCCTCCGGTCATCCAGGGGCTCGGCGTCCTCCGGGATCGTTCCCGGTTCCACCTGGACAGCCTTAGTGCTCAGCTTCAGGACATCCTTGAGCCTTTTCCCTATGTCCTCCAGAGTGTTCGCGGCTAAAGAAAGGATGCTTTGGACCTCAATAGTCATGTCATCCATGGCCCGGTCCCGTGTGATAACAGCCCTGAACCGATCTACCTCGGTAAATTCGGACATGACTTCGGCAAGCTGTCCAGGGTGAACAAACAGTCCCCGGACCTTGATCACCTGGTCCACTCTGCCGAGGATCCCGGTGAGGCGGGGGCTCTTTCTACCACAGGGGCATTCGTCGTATACCGCTGAGGAAAGGTCTCCGGTCGCAAACCGCAGAAGTGTGTTGACCGGGTTGATGACGGTCACAACGACCTCGCCCGGCTCTCCTGGCTGAACCGGCCCACCGGTCTGGGGATCGAGGATCTCAAGGAGCACTGAGGGGTCGAAATGCATCCCTTTACCTTCTTCACATTCGTAGGCGATAGCCCCCACCTCGGCGGTGCCGTAGCCTTGACGGACTTTGATCCCGTGGTTGTTCTGGAATTCTGCGCGCAGGCTCTCGGGAAGTTTTTCGGCAATAACGAACGCTTTTTCCAGGGGCATGGTCAGGCCGACCTGCTTGGCCTTCTCGATGAGAACCGTAAGGTAGGACGGCAGGCCCACGTAGACGTTGGCTTTGAAATGAGTGGCCTCCCTGACCTGGATCTCGCTGTTGCCGATACCAGCCGGGATCACAGCGCAGCCCAGGTTCCCGGCTGCCTCCTCGAACATGGCTCCGGCGGGGGTCAGGTGATAGTTGAAACAGTTCAGGACGATGTCTCCCCCGGTGATCCCGCAGGCTGAAAAGGCCCGTTCCCATCGGTAATAGGACTGAAGGCGGCCGTCGGGGACATAAATGGGACCGGGTGAGGAGTAGATCCTCCTTAACTGGCCTGGCGGGACGGTTATCAGGCTGCCGAAGGGAGGGTCTGCGCTCTGGATGCCAGTCATCTCCGACTTCCTGAGGATGGGGAATTTGCGAACGTCATCAGATGTCTTGAGCTCTTCAGGAGTGACACCGGCCTCGGCCAGCCTTTTGACGAACCCGGAAGCCTTTTGCCACTCACCGGTCATGAGATCCCTGATCCGGGTGGTTTTAAATTCCATCGCCTCCTCGTGGGGCAGGTATTCGATATCCCTTTCATTATTGACCATTGTTTCACGTCCTCCCGTTTGAAGTGGTTGAGAAGCAAGAATGCCCATTGGATAGTCTTACGTCAAGAAGGAGTAGACCCGTAGATCCGAAGGCCGTGTGACCGTGATGTCGTATGTCCGTACGTCCGTTCGCCTGTAAGACCATAAAGAGTCACACATTTACGGGAATCCCACCTCCATTGACCGGACCGGTTGTATTGGGTATGGTTCAGCTGGAATCGAAACAGGAAGAAAATATTTATCAGGAGATTTTCCATGCAGCTGATCATCCGTGCCGCGGGCTGGTTTCTCATCATGACCATTTACTGGGCTGTGGGCTGGTTGAACGTCATCCAGGCTCTGAAAACCGGTTTCCTCGGGGCTCTTACGATTCTTACGCTTACGGCCTGGACTGTCCGGGACGGCACTGAAAGCCGGTTCGGAAGGCTGCTCAACGGCCTGACGGCCTTCCTTTTCCTGGGCATCAGCGGTTACCACGCTTTCCTTCGGGATGTGTTCGGGGTAGCACAGGACGATATGATAGTCGTTGAGGCCCTTTTCAACACCAACGGCGGTGAGGCTTCGGAGTTTATTTCCCAGAACATCTTTTACCTGGGTAAACATGTTTTTGTCCTGGTGGTGGCCGTTTCGTTATACTGGCTGCTCCTGGGGTGGCGTCCCCCCATTTTCAGGTTCAAAAAAGCGGGCGGACCCGTTGTTGCCGGTCGGCACAGCCTGGCAGGAAGAGCAGGGGCCATATTCCTGACGGTGCTATTGGCGGTGGTCCACCTGAACCCTACCATGCGCAAGGAAAATCCTCTCCTTTATTTTCCCATCCGGAAGGCCAAATGGGAAAGGAGTGTCGAAAATACCAGGGTCATGCAGGAAAAGATCGTGGCAGCAATATCGACCGACAGTTCTCTTGCCACCATGACGTACACGTGGGAGGGGGCCCGGACAGTCGTTTTCGTGCTCGGTGAGTCCGTGACGAGGCACAACTGGTTATCTTCGGATATCCCCGTCTGACAAACCCTGAACTCGCGGCTCTGGGCGACAGTCTCACAAGGTTCGATGATGTGATCACCACCCTGGGCTCTACTGTGGGGGATATCAGGCTGATAATGGGGCCGGCGACCCACGAGGAGCCAGAGCTTTACGCCGCAAGCCCTGATATCCTCATCATGGCCAGAAGCGCTGGTTACAAAACCTTCTGGATAACAAATCACAGCACCGACATGGCCGGAGCGCTCTCCATTATCGCCGGTCACGCCGATGTTACGGTGAACGTCAACAGGGGTGGCTCCAGGGGGGAAGGTTCCTACGATGAGGTGGCCCTGCCCGAACTGGATAGGGCGCTTGACGATCGGGCGCCGCGAAAATTTATCATCCTCCACCTTCTGCAGGCCCATCCTGCTTTCTATTTCCGCTATCCTGAGGCCTTCGCGCGCTTTAACGACGCCGATGACGAGGTCGCCAGGAGGCTCAGGTCCGAAGGGCGGAGCCTCCGCGCCAGAAAAATGCGTGACTTCTACGACAACGCCATGCTCTATGTCGATCATATCCTCCGGTCCACGATCGATCTTTGCGCCAAACGCGAGGACCAGTCCATCGCATGGCTGTACGCTCCCGACCATGGGGAAGATGTCGCCCACTATTCCAACTTTGTGGGACACAACAACAGGGTCCTGGCCATGTTCGAGATCCCCATGCTGTTCTGGAGGTCGAAGGCTTTTCCCCTCAACGCGCAGGATGCGGCACGCTTCAGCGAGAGACCATATCAGACCGACATCCTCGACCATACCCTGCTCGGTCTGATGGGGATCAAGGGGGATTATTACGATCCCGAGAGGGATGTCCTCTCGTCCGAATTTGTGCCGGTCCCGCGATTTGCCGCCGGAAAACCTTATCCCTGAGAAATTCGTAAGTGCGTGAATGCGTGTGTGCGTTGAACCGTAAATCCGTGTGTCCGTGGATCCGTTCGTCCGCAAGATCTTAAAGCATCACGCCTTTACGGAACTACGGAATTACGGCCTTCAGACTCACGGACCTACGGACCCGCCCTCCCACGGCATATTCATCTTGACATCTTTGGCTATTTGGCTATATTGCCAAATAGTGCGATTTAATAGTTCACTCTGGAGGTAAGATCATGTTCAAGACGAACAGAACACATTATGAGAAGCGGTCCCAGGTCTTCAAAGCCCTGGCG
>JARGFV010000136.1 GCA_029210545.1 bacterium | reverse complement strand
GGATCCAGACACAGAGAACCTCACAAAAACAGCAGCTAAAACATGTTGATAGAGAAGGGTTTTTCTTGCCGTATGGCTCAAAGGCCTGGAAGTAACCTTGGAGATGCAGGGTCATATGACGGAGTTTGTACCCTGCATCCTGTTTGTTGCTTTTCTTGGCGTTCTTGGCGTGCTTGGCGGTAAATTTCAGGGAAGTGGGGTCGCATGACCGCGGCTATACCCTGATCTCGTTTGTTGCCTTTCTTGGCGTTCCTGGCATGCTTGGCGGTAAAAATCCAGTGAGGTTGGGTCGCGTGACAGCGCCTGGGAGGCGGCGTTCCCGCCAGTACTGAGCCTGTCGAAGGGCAGGGAACCGCAGTTAGAAATCATGGGTTCTGGAGCCGGCCGGCCATTTACCGTCACGACGGGCCTGACCCGGACTCCATGGATTCCGGATCAAGGCCCTGCCTTGTCCGGAATGACGGGGGTTGGTCACTCCGGAAAGACGGTTTGGACGCGGTAGCTCAGTTCAGGATCCAGGTCAGAACCTGTGGGACCTTCAGGAAATGCCTGTCTGCCGTCAGCACCGCCAGGCCGTGCTGCATGGCAGAAGCGGCGATCCACAGGTCGTTGGTGGGGATGGGAGTACCCTGGCGGCGAAGATGGAACCAGACGGCGGCATAACGTTCCGAGGTGTCGGCGTCAATAGGATAAACACGGACGCGTGGCGTGGATAGGAACTCCTTGATCAGTCCCCTGTTTCTTTTTTCGTAGATTCCACCTGCAAACCCTCCGAGCAGTTCGCCCAGGATCACCGGATTCAGGGCGACCTCCTCGACCTCCTGGAGGATAACCCTGACCTGCTCATCCCCACGGAAGAGAGCCGAGTAGGCGGAGGTGTCCAGCAGGATCCTTGCGGGTCCCTGGTTCATGACCAGAGCTCCTCGTCCACTGTCCGGGTACCGGACAAACTGCCCTCGATCTCGGCTGCTTCCTCGGGGGACCAGGCGCCGGAAAAACGGTCCAGTTCCTCATGTATTGGTGGTTTTCCGGACGAACCTGATCGGCCTATGGCCTTTTCCAGCATCCTGATGACGGCTTTATTCAAGCTGATCCCCTTTTCGCGGGCCATTCGGCGGATCGCCTCTTCCACTTCTTTTCCCATACCCCGTATAGTCAAATGCAAAGTATCTGCCACCTCCATAATTCATTTTGTGAGTCAGCATGACTCACGAAATGAATTATATTCTCTTTCGGAAACCTTTTCAACTGGTAGTTTTCGGAATTATAAAAAAATGTGGAAATCAAATGATCGTGGTTTTTGAGATCGTATGGTAATATTTAATGGACCATTACCCATTACTATAATGCAATAGCAGGTACGGTGAGGTGATCAGATGAAGAAACTGGCGACATCCAGGCTGACGACGAAGTACCAGGCGACCATCCCCGCAGCCGTCAGAAAGAAGCTGGGCCTTGGCAAAGGGGACGTGGTCTGCTTCGAGGAAACAAAGGAAGGTGTGGTTTTACGCAAGGCCCTCCCGGCAGACCTGGCCTATACCCGTGCTGTGATGGAAACCCTTGGCGAATGGTCGTCCCGGGAAGACGACGAGGCGTTCCATGACCTATGAAAGGTTCGATGTTGTCGTCGTTCCATTCCCCTTTGCGGAAAGGAAAAAACAGAAACGACGGCCCGCTCTTGTCCTTTCTGATTCCAGGGGGTTCAATAACTCTGCGGGGCATCTCATCCTGGCGATGATCACCAGCGCTCGCCACAGCAGTTGGCCGTTGGACGTCCCGATCCTGGATTTGTCCGACGCCGGGCTTTCTTCCCCGTCTGTGGTCCGGATGAAGCTGTTCACGCTGCCCGTGGACCTGGTCCTGCGCAGGTGCGGCAGTTTGTCCGAAAATGACAGGGCAACCACAGAACAGACGTTGAACAGGCTCTGGGGAAAACGGCGCTATTCCGTATCCGGAGCCCATGACGTTCCGGAAGTGTTTTAAAAACCTTGTCCGGAATGACGTCAGATGGAAATCACTTCGTGCCTCAATTTGACAGGCGATTCCCGGAACAGCTGTTTTACAGCTACTTCCTGATTTCCCGTTTTTTTCCGGATATCAACCGTCGCGGGTCTGTTAATTTAGTTTGAGATGGCATAATTGTTGTTATGGATGTGCCAAAGCACCCACTCTGGGTTAAAAGAGTTCCAATTGCGCAACGGGGCCTGACGGATATGTAAGCGTAACACGCTGAATTAAAAGGGGTTTGGAAACCGTATCGAGTGGCACGCATCGTGCTCTCAAAAATGGTAAAAAATTGCTCCTGCAACTGTTTTAGGGTATATTGGGCCGATTTTGAGAAACCCCCGTTTCAGGGTGCTGAAACGGGTGTAACTTTTCCTGTTGGAGGGGGTATTAACCACAAGTTATGCGCTAAAGCAGGAAACGGCCGACGCCCTGTAGATGGTGGTCTGCCCAGCCTTCCAGGAGCCTTTTGATGGAATTGGATAGGTTTGCCTCAACCGTATCCGTTTGTTTTTTGGTCCTATTCTGTGCGTTGGCCTGTCTGTTCCTGACCGCTGGTCCGGCCATAGCCGACCACAAGCTGGTTGAGGAAATCTGTTACGACTGCCATGCCGTCGGCGGTGCCAAGGACATGATCGTCCAGGGGACGCGTCTCGTTAAGAAAGACGCGCGCATGGTGGAGGTCCAGAACGGGGGCTGGCTCAGCGGTTCCTCCCTTCCCTGCATCTACTGCCACGACGACTCCGCCGTCCGCACAAACAAGGTCGGCGTCAAAAACCACTTCTCCGATTACTCTCTCTCCAAGCACCCCGTTTTCAACATCTACACTTCCAACGATATCGACACCGAGCCCACCCAGCTCGACTGCGTGGATTGCCACACCAACGTCACTTACGTCGGCGGCGGAACGAATCCGTTCAACCCCAACATTCACGGCGTCAACACGGCCACAGTAGGCTGGACGGGAAGCAGTGCGCTTCCTCTCTCATCGACTCTCAGGTCATCCCCCTATAACAGCGACAACAACCAGCTCTGCCGGGACTGCCACGAGACGGCGACAATCTTCACCCCGACTCTCATGCAGCACTCCTACACCTCCAGTGTCATCTCTCTGGAGGGGTCCTCCTTTGCGACCACCGTGCAGGGATGCCTGAGCACGGACGGGGCGGCCACTGGATGCCACGGTGTCCACAACTCGCCCAATAACGTGGACCTCATCACCCTGGAAAAGTCCGACGGGAGCAGGGTGGAGCCAGTCGACTGCGGCGTCTGCCACACCTTCGACGATCCACCGACCAACAGGGCCGGCAGCGAGTTCTTCGGTGACGGCCACGGCCGTTTCGAGGCTACCAGCAACATCACCTGTAACAGCTGCCACGATTCGGGCCAGGACCACTTCAACCCCGACGGCACTCCGACCGGTGCCCGGCTGAGCTTCTCAGTAGCCGCCACCGACTCCAACCTGACGTCGAAGTCCCTTCTGTCGAACTGCGTCAGCTCCAACTGCCACGTGGGCAAGTCCAGCCACGGCGGGACCTCCTATCAGGTGGGCTGCCTGGACTGCCACGATCCCCACGGACACGGGGTCGGGAACAACATCGCTATGGTGAGAAACGCGATACCGGTGGCTTCTCCCACGGTTTCACTCTATTACGAGACGGTCGGAGCCTATTACAACAGCAGCGTAGCCATTGGGGAATTCAGCAACTGGTTGTGCGATAACGCGGACTGCCACGGGGTTGCTGGTGGGCCCGGTCCTATCTCAGTTCTTATGGACCCGGCCACGACCAATACCATCCATTCCGGTGGGACCGGCTACACGAGTAACTGCACCTCCTGCCACAGTCACGACGACAGCAAAGGGGCTTTCATGGCTACCGATTCATGCACTAATTGCCACGGCCAGCCTCCAACTGCCAACTACGGGGGCGGCCCAAACGGTTTCGCGACCGGTTATGCGGATTCCGGTTATTTCAAGGCTGAGGACAAAACACCCCACGCCGTCCACGCCGGCGACGGAGGGTACAACTATGAGTGCCGTTATTGTCACTTCCACTTCACCGATTCCGATTACCACTACAACGACACCGCGGCGAACACCTTCCGCAATGTGGTTTTCAACCCATCCGTCAACCCCAACGCCATAGCGGAAGGCGCGAACAAGGTCAGCCCCTCCTACTCCATCTCCGCCCCCACCCCCAACGTGTGCCTCAACCTCTACTGCCACGGGGACGGGCAGGGCATCGACCGCTACAACACCCAGGTGGTCGCCGACCAGGCCTGGGATGGGGATCTCGGCACGACCCTGGACTGCGAGGGATGCCACGGTTCCACTCGGTCCGACGCGTCCGGGACCCTCTGGTTCGGGGCCCCCGACTACGCTAACGGCGGGACCGGGGATGCCGTTTACACACCTGGCAGCGGGATCACCCAGCCCGACACGAAAGCCAACAGCCACCTCGACACCACCAAGCACGGACGCTACACCTGCTCGATCTGCCACTACGACACCATCCGGGACACCGTGCCGGCTGACGGCTGGACCCTCTTCGACAGGACGCAGCACGTCGACCGGCAGATCGATGTCGTTTTCGATCTGACCGTCGTCACCGGTACGTGGAGCACCGCCGACAAAAGCTGCTCATCCGTCTGGTGCCACAACGGGACCACCCCCCAGTGGGGCGGGACCACCACCTGTACCTCCTGCCACAACAACGGGATCGACAGCGGGAACCTGGCCGACGCGGCGCCCACCTCGGGCGCCCACCAGCCCCACATCGCCAGCAGCGTCTACGTGAGCAACTGCGAACCGTGCCACGGCACCGGCGCCGACATCGGCGACCACATCGGCCACGTGAACCAGTCGGCCTCCTTTGCCAGCCAGGTCAGCGCCTACGACGATACCCTCGGAACCTGCGCCAACAGCTGCCACGCCGTCGTGGACGGCCGGGACTGGACCTCGGGAACGACCCTCGACTGTGTCGACTGCCACAACGGCGGCGGGACCTTGGTCGCCGGGGGTGTCGCTGCTGATATCGACAGCGCCACCGGACCTGCCACCGGCCGCCACGGCATCCACCTTTTCAACGACTTCTTCGTGCCCGGCGACTGCGCCGACTGCCACGGCCACAAGGGCGGGCCCAGCGCCTCGGTGCCCACCCACATCGACGGGCCCACGGTGAGCGACATCACCATCGCCGCGGAGATCGGGACGTATTATGCCGGCACCGGCGGGTGCGCCAACACGTGCCACCTGGTGGACGCCGCCTCGGCCGGGGATTGGCTGGACTCGCCCGCGGACCTCTCCTGCACCGACTGCCACGACGCTGCCGGCCTTCGCCTGGAACGCGGCTGGCCGCCGGTCCAGGGTGTCCACGTCGTCCACCGCAACAACACCGCCTACGTGGATTCTGGTGTGGGTGACTGCGTGGACTGCCACAACGACAACAACGCCCCCAACAGCCACAGCACCCTCGACAGCGTGGTGACCTCCCCGGTCCTCGGAACGAGCATCTCCGCCTTCAACGGGACCGACAGCACCTGCGTTAACACCTGTCACCTCGCGGCCGACACCGACGAGTGGCTCACCGGTTCCCTCTTCTGCACCGACTGCCACAGCGGTTCGTACATCGGCGGCAACTCTTTCGCCCCGGCCAGCGGCCTCCACGCCGTG
>JARGFV010000135.1 GCA_029210545.1 bacterium | reverse complement strand
AAAGGGAAAACGACGCTTTTCCCTTTCCGTGGAGCGAAAAGTCCCGGATTGGACTTTTTGCGACCCTGTCAATTTTGTTTTTGACTCTTTTTCCCGCATCTTCGTGTTTCCGTGTTAAGGCTTTACCCTGGGATCGCTTCACCCGATCGGTTGTTCGCGATGACAGCGCCATTACCCGTTGGCCTTTGATCGTTGAACCTTGAACGCCGCCTCCCATCGTCTTCTCAAGATCCCCGCCATGCCTAAAACAGTCAGGCCGGCTCCCGCTAAGGGGATTCCCACAAGAAGGAACCCGATCACCGCCGGAGCGCAGCCTGGCTCGTCTGTTTTCACAGTCGCGATAATGGGCGACAGTACCAGGCGCGCACCCTGCCTGAGTAGCGGCCTTTCGGCGATAAAGGCCGCCGGTGCCGGGCTCAGGGTGTAGTAGGCTTTCAGCAACACCCTCCCCCACCACCGGTGGACCAGGTAACTGTTCCTGTACCCGCGCAGGAGGTCCACTTCCGGCTCCATGGCGCTCCCGTAGGCCGCAGTGGCGATAAAACAGCCGCCTCCCCCGCCGTCTCCGCCCCCGGAAGAAGCCGTTTCAGGTTCGAAAAGAGCGAACTTCCCGAGGCTGTCCGTTAAACCGACGGCCTCCAGGTCCATCATGTGGACTTCCGTATACCCCAGCGGCTCCCACTGGCCGCTGACCGTGGAATATTTGAAGATCTTGATCTGTTCCGGGTTGACAAAGCTGCTCTGCACTCTCTTAAGGTCGATGATCACGCTGAGCGGTCCCGTGTAGACCGCGCTCGTTGAGAGATCATAATACCAAGCGACCCCGCCCGCTTGGTAACCCGGAGGGGCCGGGTGATCGAGGGTGCCCGTGTTGCACCTGGTGTTACCGATCGTCGAAACGTAGCTGAAAGCAACCGTGGCGTCCGAGAGCTTGACCGAGCCGTCCAGGGCCAGGTCTGGCTCACCCGAAGTGAGCAAAGCAGCCGGGGTGACTTCCACGGGCCCCTTGCCCGTGTTGTAGGACCAGATCCTGAGCGTCCCCGTATCCGATTCCCCCTTGTCGTCCGTCGCCCTGTACTCGATGACGTCCGTTCCCATGACACCGAAGGCGCTCTCGTAGGAAAGCTGCCAGGTGTTTCCCTTCTCCTGGGCCGCTGCGGAGTACCACAGGACGCTCGAAAGAAGGGATACGAGGAGGTCCTCCGAATCCTCGTCGGTGACCGGTATCGGGAAGGTCAGGGGGCTGCCCGTGAAGACCGTGGTATCGTGATCGCCTGCCACTGGCGGGTCGTTGACCCTGCTCACGTTCACGGTGACGGTGCCCCAGTCGCTGCCGGTGTAGCCGTCCGTCATCTGGTAGGTGAAGGTGTCCTCCCCAGTGTAGGCCGGGTCCGGGGTGTAGGTCACGGTGTCGGCGGTGGTGTCGGCAACGGCGGTCCCGTGATTCCCCGGGGTGACCGAGATCACTTCGAGGTGGTCCCCCTCAGCAAGGCGGGCGTCGTTCCTGGTCACATCGAAGACGGACTGCTGGTCCTCATCGATGGAGTACGCGTCGTCGATGGCCACCGCCGATGCGGAATCGATGATATTCACGGTCACGGTTGCCGTGTCGGACAGTTCTCCATCGCTTACCGTGTAGGTAAAGCTGTCGCTGGTATATCCTGTGCTGGAAAGGGGACTCGTATAGCGGACATACCCGTCTGTACTGAGGATCACCGACCCGTGCAGGGATGGACCGGCGTACAGGATGGAAAGGGTGCCGTCTGAATCGCTGTCATTGTCCAGAAGGGTGATGAGCTTGTTCGTCGTGCTAGCCAGGACAAAAACGGAATCGTCCCCGGCAACGGGCGCGTCGTTTAAAGGTTCGATGGTGATCGTCACACTGGCAGGGCTCGAGTAGGCCACTTCACCGAACCCATCCTCGTCCCTCGCCTTGTAGGTGAAGGAATCCGAGACCGCTTCCGACCCGTTGTGGGCGTACTGGAAAGTCCCGTCGGAGTTCAGGATGAGGGCCCCGTAGACAGGCCCGGTGACGACCAGGGCCGTCAGTGTGTTGCCCTCCACGGGATCGTTATCGTTGTCGAGGACGCTTGAGGCCCCGCTTGTGAGTGCCGTGGCCATCCCCCCCTCGGCTACAAGGACGTAGTCCTGCAGGGATACGGGAGCGTCATTGCGGGACACCACAGTGATGTAAACAGTGGCCGTATCCTGGGCGCCGTCGACGTCCTTGATCGTGTAGGTGAACGTGTCGGTGCCGTACCAGTTGGCGCCTTCGTCCGGTGTGTAATTGAAGACCGAAGGTGAATAGGAACTGAAATGATCCTCCGTCACCGTTCCGTACATGGGATCGGAGTGGCTGACGCAAGTAACCGTCCCCTCCACGTCCGAGTCGTTGTCCATGTAGAAAATGGGAATTATGGCGCCCTCAAAGAAGGTGACATGGTCATCCCTCGCCACCGGGGGATCGTTGACCGATGTGATAGTGAGGTAGGCAGTGGCGGAGTCGCTGCCGCCCTTACCGTCCACGATGGTGTACCCGAAGGTGTCGGGCCCGAAGTAGTTGTTGTGGGGCGTATAGCGGACCGTCCCCTGGTCGTCTATATAGGAAACACCATGTTCGGAACCTCCGACGGAGATCACAGAGATGGTGTCTCCATCAGCGTCGCTGTCGTTGGACAAAAGAGGAACCGTGAAATTCCTGGTGTCCTCCTCAAGGCTGGTCGAATCATCCAAAGCGGTGGGCGGCGTGTTGCTAAGGGCCTGGGCCAGGTCCACTTCTCCTGTAAGCAGCCCTGAGGTGTTATTTTTCTCGTCGTAGGCCACGAGAGCAAGGGAGAAGTATTCGGACCCGGCATGGCTGCTGATGTCCAGGGAATAATTCTCCTCCCTCCTCGAAATGTGCGGACTCGGCAGGTCGACCATATAGGCCCCGTTGAAATCGGTGGTGCTGGAAATGGCAAGCCCGTCTGCACGGTAATACAGCTCGTACCTGTCTGCCCAGCCGGGCATTTCGCTGTCGTCGCCGGGTGCCCGCCAGAACAGGTCCAGTGTGGAGGCGTTTGCACCAAGTACGACCAGTTCCCCGGCAAGGTTGAGCGGCCAATCCGGCCCGAGGTAGTCGGTAAAACGCCCGCTGTGGTGGGTAAAAACCGAACCGTTTTGCGTGGTCACCCACAGGAGATCGCCATCCTTTGGGTCCACCGTCACCGAAGTGGGCGTATAGATGTCGAACGCGCCGGATACCTGTTCCCAGACCTCCCCCGGGGTTCCCCCGTCTGTCTGGGCCTCCGAATGGAAGAGCCTGGCGAAGACCGCCCCGTTCCTATTCAAAACAGCGAAGGCGTCGGGCCTGTTGTCTCCATCCAGCCCGCCAGGTATTTCGAGGGATCGGAAAACGGCGCATGTGGGCAAAGTGGCCGAAGGATCACCAACCGAAGGGTCGATCTCCCATGAGCCGTTATTGGCAATGGCCATATTGGTGAGGATGTTTTCCGGTCCTGTCAGGGCCTTGTTGACATCCATGGGGTTAAAGGCTATCCCGCCGACCTCCTGGTTCATGAACAGGGATGTCCTCTGGAACGGCTGGCTTCCCCCCTTCACGAGGATCCCGGGAGCCTGGCTGCTGCCGGTTTTCATGCCGGCCAGGATCGTGCGGAACTGGGGCTCGTCCAGGTCAGAGACCAGGCAGTTGGCGCTGTAATCCGTATCCGGGAAAAGATGGGCCGTCATGGAAAGGAAACCGGTTCCTCCATCAGTGCTTCTGAGGATGCCTTCATCACCGTGCAGGTTCGTGAACCACACAATGTCCGGATTGAAGGGGTCGACCAAAATATCAGTGATGTTAGTCCTGCTCGAGGTGCCCCAGTACACCTGGTCGAACAGGTAGCCGGCGGGGCCTGCCCCAACACGGGTGCCCCTCAGAAGGCCCGCGATAGCCTCAGACCCCACCCAAATAGTGTCTTCACTGTCCGGCGATACCGCTGCTGAAATATAACCCACGTCACGTATGCTCTGCCTCACGTCCTCAGCTGCGTCGTCAGTGTTTTTCAGGGATCCGATGCCGGACATGAGCAGCCGGGACCAGGCCCCATTCACACTCTCATAGACGCCGCTCCTCCCGAACGCCAGGGTCCTGCCCCGGTGTCGGGGATCGATAACGATCCCGTCGAGGTTTACGGCGGCGATGCCGGCATCGGATTCAACGAGGGAACCGGATTTGTTGATAGACCAGATGCCGGCCTGGTCATAGGCCAGCCACTCGGTGCCGTTCACCTCCATCCATTTCCGTATTCTGCTTGAAACGGTTGCATAGGGGGCCGCGTTGATCCATGTGGCGACGTCGAGATACCACACTCCGGGTTTGATATTAACGCCGTTGTCGACGTTCCAGTTATACTTTCTCAGAACAGCCACAGGCCGACCGAGTGAATCGCGGCCCAGGGCGGCAACGGGATAAGGCGCCATCCCGGACCCGAGAGCGGCCCAGGTGCCGCCGACATCCCGCCGGAACAATTTCTTGCCGGTTTCTGTACCCAGGAACACCTCACCACCTGGCATCAGTTCAACGGCGGTCGGGGCGCCGTTATCACCCGTAAGGTTTCTATAACCGTTGACATCCAGTTCAAAGGGCCACGCCGCCCCCGGATATCCTGGTGATGAGCCGCAGCTGCCGTCCCGGAGGATCTCGTGATAGTTTCCCTTCGACCTGACTATGAAAATAGTATCTGAGCCGGCCTGTCCGGCGACAGCGGAGATGGGCATATAAAAAGTGATGCGCGGATAAACGGGATCCAGGAAGGAGCTGGATCCGTAGGGCCTCCGATAGACGTACCCGACTTCCTGGGGCTCGGAACCATCGAAGAAAATATCGTTTTCCGTAGTGGCGATGAGATCCCCTGAGGCGCCGCAAAGTGCCATGGAAGACACCGACAGCGTTTCCACCGTCCCGGCGGTGGCGGAGTTATCACCACCCAGGATTCTCTGGAAGGTGTCTGAGGTAAGGTCCAGTTCGTAAAGTGACCCGGACCAGACGGTCTCCTCAAAACCGAACGGTTCGTCAGTACCCCTGGCAATGGCATACACCGTGTCCCCGTCAGGGTCCGGGAGCACCTGCAGGACCCGGAAACCAGAAGTGCTTTCAAAGGAGGTCCAGGTCTCCGCGCCGGAGGTGATGTTTCTCATGTAAAGGCCGTTGGCGGTCCCGGCGAACAGGGTGTCCCCCCCGGCCGACGCATCCAGGTCGTGGATCACACCGCCCCACGGCCCGACGGAGGTCCAGCTGAAACCTGCCGAAGGGAATGCGAACAGGCACACGGCGGCCAGCATCAGGACAACTGAGGCGCCGGCTCCGGATAGCCTATGTAGGGCGGGTCTCAATTCCATACTCCAAATTCCAAATTCCAGACTTCCTTCGTATTCAAATGTCCTACGGTCCGGCTGGATTTTCGAACCCGGCCCCATAATCCTGACCGGCCATTCCCGCCGTCACCCCGGCCCTGAGCCGGGGTCCATGGATTCCGGCTCGCAGCGGCTTTAGCGCTGCGTCCGGAATGACGAAAATATTACAGCTCGCGATGACAAGCTCCGGTAACGGTCCCTTATACTTTAACTCTTAGCCCTACCGCTAAATTCCGGCCATTTTCCCCGGGCCGAATTTAGCGGTGACAGGCATTACACATCTCGCCGTCGGTGTCCCGCATCCTCAGCATCCTGTTGGCCGGGATCTGCGCGTCGCCGTCCGGCGCGCCCGGCGTCTTGCCGTTCACGAACAGGTCCGTTCCGTGCGGGTTGTGGCAC
>JARGFV010000134.1:1464-5847 GCA_029210545.1 bacterium | reverse complement strand
TCGAATTTAAAAAAAATTTAAGATTTAGCCCTTAACCGTGAGAGGAAGATAAAAGAGCTTATTCGGGCAAACTTGTCGTGAGAGTTGGCAAAGTGCTTCATAAGGAATTGTCCATCCGAGCCATGTACGAAGGGCTATGTTTCAATTCATACTGTGCAAGAGTCTTGCGAGAACGTGACAATCTCCAGCGGGGGACAAGGCCTTGCCCCGGACCACGCATTCGCGCCGCAGGTGAAGGCGTACGTTGGATGACAAAAAAATGACAAAAACCGGATATGACACGTTCTCAGTTCTCGATACTGCGATGCAGATCATTCACGATGAACACCTCCACTTCGTGAATAAGACAATTGACAACGATGAACACGTGGCACGAATCATTAGATCTTCCAGGCATCCTTGGCGTGCTTGAGTGAGTCACGCGTTGTGCATGATGAACGAGCGAGAGGCTGCTTTTGAGGATTTCAGGCAAAAGCCGGGGGACCAACGGGGTCCGGAAATTGTCAATGTTTGTCCTGACAATCAGTAAGATCATCATCAAAACCAACCGATAAAGTCAGGCACGCTTGCCACGTCGACTTGTCACGCCGCAGCTTCTTGACCGTCGGAGCTTTCTTGTCAGACGTAGTTTTAACAAAGGCTGAAGCCGAGTCGGTTTGCGTAGGCGGAAACCATTCGGTGAAGACGGGCCATAATTCATCCCCTGGCACCAATGGTTTTCCGTACTCTATGGTATTTCTGATTTTCAGGAAAAGATCGACACCGACAGCCATTTTGTCCAGAGAGTCATGGAGCAGCCTAAGATATTCCTGATCGGAACGATAAATGACATCCGTGGGAACTGATAACCTGGAATTACTGAAACCGGATGCTACCTGTCCTTCAGAAGGCTTCGCACTTCTTCTATCAGCTTCGGAAGGTGATTGGTTATGACGTCCCAGACAACCCGGTGATCGATCATATCGTAACCGTGGATAAGGATATTTCTGAAAGCGATGATCCTTCTGTTATCGGTGATGTGGGCTGTCACCTTTTCATCTGCTCTGGCGAGGCGGTTCAGGGCTTCTCCGATGATCTCGAACTGCCTCTCTACAGCTGCCCGTAGAATGGGGATCCCCGGAATAGTGGGCAAAGTTTTTGCCGTGAGTGAATTCAAGGGTGAGTTCAGCTGCCTGACGGATATCTTCCAGATGCTTCTTTATTTCAAGCTGCATAAAGCGACTTCCTGGAGCGTTCCACCGATTCTCTGAAATAAGGGTTTTTGATAGCGCTCACCATCACGAGATCGATCTTCCTGTTAAAAAGCTCCTCTAAAGCAAATAGCAGACCGAAATAGGTATCGGCGTACTGATCCTCTCCCAGGGGGAGAAATTCGACGAGAAAATCGATATCACTCGTATCCGGAAGCATGCCCTTTTCTTCAGCAGCTGAACCGAATATGTCCAGTTGTTTTACGCTGAACTTTTCACACAACTTCCCAAGTTCATTTAACTTTTGGCTCACCGAAGAACTCATGGCACACCACCTTTTACGTAATGGTAACGGTACAGTTGTTCAAATGCAAAGCCCAATACCCGGCATATCAACTGTTTGTACTACGAATATCACCCCCAGAAACAACCGTACTGATCTTCATCGACGACCCTAAGGAATTCATCCAGGGTTTTCACTTCTGGACAAGGTTGATATCCGTGCCACTTCAGGTCAGCGCGCATCCAGTACACTTTCAATTGGTTCTTTGATTTCACGTAGGTCGCCTTTGCGATGGAGGGTTCTATCTTTTTGCTCGGATCGTTCCAGACGGGGCGGATCTCGAAGATCTCAACGCTCTGACCATCGATTCGATAACCGATGTCCAGTTTATCTCGAATGTGAGCGGGAGGACGCCGTTTTTCGAAGAGGAAATTCAGGCATGAACTGTCTGTGGCCGAACGGTTATGTAATGAGTATGGGTACAGGCAGATCATGCTGGTGACCCTGAAGCTCCGGTCCCCAGTCCGGGGAGCGGGTCACTCCAGTTCAACACCATTTTCTGCGCACCACTTGTGCAAAGCCTCCCTGGTCCTTTCCTCCTCGAAGGCATACCATTCCTGCAGCAGGTCCTTTCGGTCCAGCAGGTCCTTGAAGCGACCATAGGCACCCTTGCGGCGAAAGACAGCAGAAACCTCATCGTAAAGTTCCGGGCAGCGGTCGAGGACGAAACTCATCACCAGCGGCTTGCCGAGGTCAAGGTCGTGTTTGTGGGGGATCCAGAGGTAGTCTTCACTTCCCTCGGCTTCCTCCGGGATATCATCGTAACCGGCCATTTCAGAAGCGAAGAACCCTTCCCCGGTGCCACGGTGGATAACTGCCGTGTGCTCATAGGGCGGGCCGCCGTTGACGAAATGGTAGGCATCTTCGATGGTCTCGTAGGTCATGCCAAGCCTCCCGGGTTCAGAGCACGAAAGTGATCCTTCGCTCTCGCCGGGGGGTGGGGTCCCGAGGTTCCGGGGTTTGGGGATTACCTTTTTTTCTCCAACAACTACATCGGGCTCCTTTTCTATCTCATCGTCAGGAACAAATACTATTCGCATGCCCCACCCGGCGTGAGTTGTCAGCATGCGCCCAAACTCCTTCAACGAAAGATCCCTGCCGTCTATTTCAACGACAAGCTCCAGGTTCTGGTCATCATGGATCAGACAGCGAAGAACATCCCCCCTGGGTACCCATTGGGCGCACCTTTCCGAATATTCAATTTGCGGCTTCCCGGGAAGGATTTCCACAGCTATGTGGTTATACCGAGCGGCCATATTTTCCCTTTCCCTGATAATATGGTTGTGAAGGTCCAGTATTTCCTGATCCGTCATTGCCGCTATATCTGGGCCTATTTTCAAACCCACACCACCGATCGCCGGATCTTTATACTCGATGTTCGCATACTCTCCATCACGAGTTATCTTCACCGCATACAAGGTCGCGAGAACAGGTTTTTTCGGCCAAACCATTTATTTTACTCCTTTTTTGACCAGGTTAAGTGAGATACGCTGACAGGATTCCAGTTCAACCATTTTCCCCTTTCAAACCTCGATCTGCTCTTCAGGGGACGGACGGGACATGGGAATAGACTAGTGCATAAAAAGGTGGGAATGCAAGGCGGGACTGCATTCAAAAACAAACTTACCATGCACCCTTCGACCAGGCTCCCACCTTCGCTAACCTCAACTTCGGCGCGCAGGCAGTGCAGGCGGCCTGTCCCCCGGGAAGTTCCGGAGCTTTAGCGAAATCTGTTAGCGACGGTGGAAGGTCCGGCCCATAGAAATTTCATTGCGCTAAGCTATCAATCTTGATAAGTTAACTGCATGAAATGGGAAGAGTTGCTGACTCTCGTGGGGAATGAGCCTGTATTTTCCTCAGCCCTTCTGCTGGCGGGACACGGCTCCGCCAGCCAGGTACACCTGCAGTTGTCGCGCTGGGTCAAAGCGGGACGGCTGATTCAGCTCCGACGTGGTCTCTACACCATGACATCCGCCTGGCGTAAGGTCGAACCGCACCCGTTTGTGATCGCGAACCGGTTGCAGCGCGGGTCATACGTCAGCCTGCAGGCCGCCCTGGCCTTTTTCGGCATCATCCCGGAGCACGTTCCGGTCGTGACGAGCATCGGTCCGGGCCGTCGGGAAACAGTGAAGAACGATCTGGGTGCGTACCAGTTCAACCATATCGGGGGAGCCATGCTGTTCGGCTATTTACGGCTGGAAGTCGCTCCACGACAGTTTGCCTTCACGGCCTTGCCGGAAAAGGCCCTGCTCGATCTCGTCTACCTGACGCCGGGCGCTGACTCTGCTGATTTTATCCGTGAACTCCGCCTCCAGAATACGGAAGCCTTCAAGTTATCCGTTCTCCAGGAACTGGCGCGAAAAAGCGGGAAGCCCAAGCTGATCAGGACCGCCCGTCTCGTCGGCCCCCTGCTTCCGGTTGAAAGAGAAGGTTCCCTTTGAAAGAGCACCTGAGGCAACTCGCATCCAAAGTGGACAACGACCTCGCCCGCGCCCTCCTGGCGCGGGAATACCTGCAGGCCAGAGCCCTTGAATCCTTCCAGGATGCCGGTGTGTTCCTGCGGTGGGCTTTCCTGGGTGGTACAGCTCTGCGTTTTCTGTTCGATATCCCACGCTTTTCCGAAGACCTCGACTTTTCCCTTATCGTCCCGGGGGATCACTCCGGATTCAGTGCGGCGTTGGCGGAAGTGAAGCGGGCGCTGACGCTGGAAGGCTACCGTATCGAGGTCAAGGCCAGTGAAGAAAAGGTGGTTTCCTCAGCCTGGATCAGGTTCCCTGGCCTTCCCCACGAACTCGGTTTTTCGCCGCGGCCGTCCCAGAACCTCTCCATCAAGGTCGAACTGGACACCAA
>JARGFV010000134.1:0-1368 GCA_029210545.1 bacterium | reverse complement strand
GTTCCCTGGCCTTCCCCACGAACTCGGTTTTTCGCCGCGGCCGTCCCAGAACCTCTCCATCAAGGTCGAACTGGACACCAATCCCCCGGAAGGAGCGGTCATCGAAACCTCTATCGTCCGGCGTCACGTGACCTTGAACCTCTGCCACCACGACAGGTCCTCCCTGCTGGCGAGAAAGCTGCATGCGGTCCTGAGCCGGCCCTGGACCAAGGGCCGCGACCTTTTCGACCTCGCCTGGTACCTTTCGGACCGCAAATGGCCGGCTCCCAACCTGACCTTGCTCAATGCCGCCCTGGAACAGACCGGCTGGAAAGGGCCGGTCCTTACACCGGCCAATTGGGTGGACGAACTTCAGCTCCGGCTTGCGGCACTGGACTGGAAGCAAGCGCAGGAGGACGTACGCCCGTTCCTGGAACATCCCCGCGACATCTCTCTTGTGTCGATCGAGACGATTAAAAAGCTGTTGACAAGGGACGGTTAACTCATCGCCAGGGTATAATAATCCCCGGTGTCAGGTATTGCCAAATCCCCGCCCCGGCCGACACTTGGGGTAATCTTATAGAAAAGCAAAGTAATAGTAATAGCCTGCTCTGCCTGTCCTCCGGCTTGTCCCCCGTAGCTCTTGACCTCCGAAGTTTCAACGGAGGAGGTTGATGCGAAGGGTGAAGCTTTATGCGAAGGGGGAAGCTTTCCTGTCCACCATAGCTTTCCTGTCCACCATAGCTTCTTGACACGCCGAAGCTAAATGCGAAGGCGGTTAGCGACGGTGGAAGCGAAGGCTGAAGCTTAGTCGAAGGGTCGAGGGGTGGATCTTGACCAGGAACTGGATCTGCTGTTCGGGGGTGGGCGGGGCATGGGAATAGACTAGTGCATGGGAAGTAAACAAAGCAAGGCATGGATATGAATTGAGCCATTTCGCTCAAAAGTGTGAAAGGAGAGCTTGTCAGCCATAGCTCACTGAGCAACGGTTGGAAGTGATAATCGGTTTGCCCTTATCTTCTCTCTCTCGACCATCCCTGTCTTTGACACCGAGGGGGTTCAAGGATAAAGGGACGAGGTACAAGGTAAAAGGTACAAGTATTCGCGAACACATTCCTCTTGTTCCCTTTCCCTCCCCCAATTGTGTGCTGTTGGCCCTCAAGTTGCATTTATCCAGGAAACGCAGATCACATTGACGCATGTATCTATTCTGATACAATTGAGGTGCAATAAGAATGCAGCTGAAGGTTTACTTCTTCAGGCAGGAAAGCGGAAAGGAACCTGTCCGAGACTGGCTGAGAAGCCTGTCCACCGAGGACAGGAAACTCATCGGCGCGGATATAAAAACCGTCCAGTGGGGCTGGCCCCTGGGGATGCCCCTGGTACGCA
>JARGFV010000133.1 GCA_029210545.1 bacterium | reverse complement strand
CCAGGACCGGCGTGTCAAAAACAGACCCCTCAGACACCCCGACCGGAGGCCGGCCCAAACCAATCGCGGATTTCGGGATGGCGTTCCTTCTTGCACCTTCCTCCGTTTCATGACATTTTATTTCAGACAACATTCGCCTATAATAACCTCGCAAAAAGTCTCTTCGAGCCATTTTGCCCTGGGCGATCATGCCATGGGCGTGACTCCCCGGCCAGGCGGAGTGGATTCGCCTGGTGCCACCCCCACCTCAGCCCCGCCGGTAGCGGGACGGATCGATGGACTTTCCGTGAGCCCATCTACCCTGGAGGTCGCCATTGCCTGAGATCAGACCCTTCCCCGGAATCCGCTACAACCCCGAACGCATTGACGATTTTTCCAGTGTCGTGGCGCCGCCCTATGATGTCATCGACCCGTCCCAGCACGCCGAGCTGTTAAAGCGTGACCCGGCCAACTGTGTCCGTCTGATACTGGGTTCGACACCCGGCAAAGCCGGGAACTACACCGACGAAGCAGCTGTCATGAAAAAGTGGATCGCCGAGGGGATCCTCATGCAGGACGCCGGGCCCCGCTACTACCTCATCGAGGACTCCTTCCAGGTACCCGGCGAACCCGCTCCCTACCACCGCTGGGGGATCATCGGCAGAGTGAGGGTCGACCCCTTCGAGACGGGGCGGATCTTCCCCCACGAGAGGACCCACAGCGGTCCCAAGGAGGACCGGCTGAAACTCATGAGGGCGTTCAAGGGCAACCTCAGCCAGGTCTTTACCCTGTTCGACGGTGACGCCGGCTCAGTCAGGACCGCACTCGACCCGGTATTCGCCTCCGCGCCCATCATGGACATCACCGACAGGGACGGGCTGGGGCGCCGCATGTGGGTCATCGACGACCCCGCCATCATCGACACCCTTTCCGGCCTGCTGGCGGATAGGAACCTTTACATCGCCGACGGTCATCACCGTTACGAAACCGCCCTCACCTATTCCCGGATAATGGCCGAAGCCGACCCCGACCCGCATCCCGACAAGGGGTACAACTTCGTGATGATGGCCCTCGTGGGCATGCAGGACCCGGGTCTTGCCATTCTTCCTACCCACCGGCACCTTTACGGTTTCGAGAATTTCGACCTCGGAAAAGTCCTCGAGCGGCTTGGCGCCAACTTCCACCTGGACGACGTGACGGGGAAAACCGAACAGATGCTCCGTTCCGGTACTGCCCCTGCCACCCTGGACGGGAGGGGTTTTATCCTCTACGACCCGGTTGCCGACCATTTTATCAAGGCGATCCTGACCAGTGAGAGCGACCTGGCCGGACTCATGCCGGATCTCCCTGCCCCGGTGCGCATCCTGGAGGTCACCCTTGTCGAGCGGTTCCTGATGATGGGGTGCCTTGGCATGACCTCTGACCAGATAAGCCACCAGGAGCACCTCGAATATTTCAAGGACCTCGGCGACGCCCTCGAAAGGGCTCGCAACGGCGGGAACCTTCTGGCAGTCATGCCCTCAACGGGGATGGACGATCTGGTGGCGGTCACCGGGGCCAGGGAACGAATGCCCCAGAAATCCACCTTTTTCTACCCGAAACTCCTCAGCGGGCTTGTCTTTTACGATCACGGCTCAGTGAGGTGATGATCGGTCTGAACCCGGAAACGAACGAAAGAACACGGCCCAGGATATGGGCCGTGGGTGGAGGCAAGGGCGGTGTCGGGAAGACAGTGATCACCGCCAACATGGCCATCTGCCTTTCCCAGCTGGGGTTCATCTGCGTCGCCCTGGACGCCGACCTCGGCGGGGCAAACCTGCACACTGTTCTCGGCATGGCGGGACCTGACCGCACACTGTCTGATTTTATCCGCAAGGAAGTGGACTCCCTTGCGGACACCATGGTCCAGACTCCTTTCCCCAACCTCCGTTTTATCAGCGGTTCCAGGGCCCTCCTCGAGATGGCCAACCCCAAGCACACACAGAAGGAAAAGATCATCCGCCACATCACGACCCTGGACGTGGATTTCGTCCTCCTGGACCTCGGTTCGGGTTCAGCGTTCAACACGCTGGACTTTTTTCTCGCAGCCGACGAGGGGGTGCTGGTTGTTTTGCCGGAGCCGACCTCGGTGGAGAACGCATACCATTTCATCAAGGCGGCCTTCTACAGAAAGCTCAAAAAGGCCACAAAACTGAGCGGTGTGGCCGAGGCTATCGACAAGGCCATGGAGGAGAAGGTCGCACGGGGCATCCAGTCGCCGAGGACCCTGATCAGCAACGTGGCCCAGATCGATCCGGAAGCGGGGCAGGCCCTCATGGAGGAGGCCGCGACTTTCTGCCCCGACATTATCGTCAACCAGACCCGGCGGTTCGACGACCACAACCTGGGAAATGACATTGTCCACGCCTGCCGCGACTACTTTGGCATCGAGATTCGGCACATCGGCAGCATCGACGAGGACGACTCCCTGCGGGAGGCCGTCAGGCTGCGCAAGGCGGTCCTCGAGGCGTTCCCGGCCAGCCCATTTTCCAGGAGCATCCATGCCATCGTCCGCAACCTCCTCGACTCGAAGAGAGCCGTGCCATGAGCGGGTCCGTTTCAAACGATGACTACCGGCTCCTGGACCTGGAGGACGGGGCGACCCTTGAGGATGTACGCCGTGCCTACCACCGCATGAAGGCCCTTTATGCCGAGAGTTCCCTCGCCACCTACAGCCTCATGGCCGACGAGGAAAGGTCAGGCATCCTGCACCGTATCGAGAAGGCATACATGCGCATCACCTCCAACCTTGAGGCGCCGTCGGCCGGCAGGCAGATGCCCCTGAGAGGCGAAGGGCTGGCCCCCGCCAGGAGCCTGGAAGAGAGAGAACCGGTGGGGACCTACCTGAAGCGGCGGCGCGAGGAACTGGGCCTGACCCTCAAGGAGGTCGCGGGCAGCACCCGGATCCGGTCCACCTACCTGGAGTATATCGAGGAGCAGCGCTACTCTGACCTCCCGGCCCTTGTCTACCTCAGGGGTTTTATTATGGAGTTCGCCCGGACATTGCGCATCCCCGAGCCCGAGATCCTCACGGCCGCCTACATCGCACAGATGGAGGAGAACCGCACATGATCGCCCGCTTTGTCTTCCCATGGCTGATGCTGCCTGTCCTCACCTACACACTCACCGCTCCGGAGATCCTCAACCGGGTGGAGGCGGCCCTCGCACGAGCCGAGGCGATCCAGGTCCAGCTGATCATGGAGGACCCTGACGGCAACGTGCTGGAGGAAAGAACGGTAACCATCCCATCCAGATCCGCGGGGACCGACGCCTCATCATTCCCTGGTGTGCCTTACAGCCGTTTTACAGGGTCGAAGGAAGCGCTGGCTGCCTCCTGGCCTTTCCTCACCCTGGAAGAGACCCCGGTGACCCTGGACCGTCTGTCAGGCACAGTGTGCTACCTGGTGAAAGGAAACGGCGTCAGGCTGTGGCTTGACAAGGGCACTTACATTCCCCTTCGGATCGAGACCCTTTCCGAAGACAGTTCCTCCACCATCACGGATTACCTGGACATGGTCCACGTTTCCGAAAAGGTGCGATACCCTGCCAGGACGGAGGTCCGCAGGGATGGCAGCCTCCTGATCGTGGAGCGCATCCTCCCCGCCGCAGCGGGAACCGAAGGGCCATGAACCAGGCCTTCGCACGGGTCGCCCTTCCGAGGCCCGTCGAGGAAACGTTTCACTACCGGATCCCGGAAAACCTCGCAGGACAGATATTTCCAGGCACCGTGGTCCACGTTCCCTTCGGCCGCCAGACCATGACAGGTGTCGTCACCGAGCTGCTGGACTCCTCTCCGGTAAAGACCCGGGCCATCGTTTCCATAGCCCACATTTCCCCCGTCCCCGGACCTCTCCTGGAGCTTTCCCTGTGGGCCGCCTTGTATTATCTGAGCCCTGTCGGGCTCCTTCTGAGGCTAGCCCTGCCGCCGGCCCGAACCGGCGGCAGGGGACCAAAATTTGTGCTCACCGACAAAGGCCGGGCATCGCTGGATGCGGGACCCAGCTCCAGCACGGAGCTGCTCGAGGCGCTCAAACGGGGACCGAGGACAGCCGCCTACCTTTCCGACCGGTTCGATCCGAGCCTCATGGAGGCAGCCACGGCCGGGGGTCTCATCGTACCTGCCGAACCCGCCCGGAAGGAACATCGTGCCCCGTCCGCGGGCTACCGGAGGGATGAGAAGCAGGTGCAGAACCTGACGATTCATCAGGAAGATGCTCTTTCCGGGATGACGAAAGCCGTGGACGAGGCACGGTTCACTGTCACTCTCATGAGGGGGGTTACCGGTTCGGGGAAGACGGAGGTCTACCTGCGGGCCGCAAGGCACACCCTTGACAGGGGGAAAGGCGTGCTGCTGCTGGTTCCCGAGATCTCCCTGACCCCCCTGCTCGTATCCAGGCTGGAGCGGGTAGCCCCCGGACAGGTGGCCGCCCTGCACAGCGGCATGAAGGGCTCTGAAAGGGAGGCTTCCTGGGAAGCGGTACAAAGGGGCAAAGCCCGCCTGGTGGTTGGAGTTCGCTCCGGTGTCTTCGCCCCCGTCCCGGATCTCGGGCTCATCATCGTGGACGAGGAGCACGATCCCTCCTTCCGCCAGGAAGACACTCCCAGTTATAGCGCCAGGGACGTGGCCGTAAAAAGGGGCCAGATCGAGGGTGTCCCTGTGGTCCTCGGCTCGGCCACACCTTCCTTCGAGTCGTGGCACAATACTGTTACCGGGAAGTACGAAATCGCGGTCCTGCCCGAACGGGTCACACCCTCCCCTGACCCCGAGCTGGTGGTGGTGGACATGTCACAGCCGGACCAGCAGGATCCGAAGGACCCGTCGCTGTCGAAGACCCTTCTCACGGAGATCGAGGGCGTCATCGTGCGGGGGGAGCAGGCCATGCTGTTTCTCAACAGGCGCGGCTTCGCCCCGTTCCTCCTGTGCACCGAATGCCAGGAAGCCATGCCCTGCCCCAACTGCAGCGTCACCCTGACCTACCACTCGGGACCTGCCGTGGTCTGCCATTATTGCGGCCACAAACAGAAACCCCCGGACAGCTGCCCCCGGTGCAGCTCAACCGCCCTCGAGCCCGTGGGAGCCGGCACCCAGAAGGTGGAAAAAGTCCTCATGGAGAGGTTCCCATCGGCATCCGTTGACCGGCTGGACCGGGATGCCCTCGGCAAACCGGGCGCCCTGGAAGCGATCTATGATCGGATGGATTCAGGTGAGACCGACATCCTGGTGGGGACCCAGATGCTGGCCAAGGGACATGACTTCCCCCGCGTGACCCTGGCAGGGATCCTCAGCGCCGAGCAGGCCCTGGACATCCCGGATTTTCGATCCGCGGAAAGGACTTTTCAGATCATCACCCAGGTCTCCGGCAGGGCCGGGAGGGGGGAAAAGAGGGGCAAGGTGGTTGTCCAGACCTATACCCCCAACCATTATGCCGTGACAAGCGCCCTTGGCGGCGATTACGACGCCTTTTTCGAGTCCGAGAAACTCCTCCGCCGGCAGTTGGGCTACCCCCCTTTCGGACGGCTGGGCCGCATCGTGGTGGACGGTATCTCCGAAGAGAAAGTTTCCAGGGCTGCCGCGAGCATCTCCCGTTCCCTCAAGGTCGGTCCCGACGCCCGGATCCTGGGGCCCTCCCCCGCTCCGATCAGCCGGATCAGGAACAGGCACCGCTGGCACCTCCTGGTGCTCGCCCAAAGCCACGGCGAGCTTATCCGGGTGCTTTCTTCGGCCCGCAGGGAACAGCCCGCCGGAGTGCGGGTCAATGTACGGGTGGATCCCATCCAGCTGCTATAAAACACTCCCTGTCCTCAAATTTGATGACTTCGCAAAAAGTCATCAATGCGCCCCGCGCGGGGCGCCCAAATCAATGACTCACTCCGTAAGTCATTGATTTGTAAGGAA
>JARGFV010000132.1 GCA_029210545.1 bacterium | reverse complement strand
TAAGGAAAGGGAAAACGACGCTTTTCCCTTTCCGTGGAGCGAAAAGTCCCGGATTGGACTTTTTGCGACTCTATCAACAGTGAATCGTGAAACGTGAAACGTGAATGGAGAACCGTGAACAGTAAACTGTTTACCGTGAACTGAACTTTCCCCCTGACTTAATTCAGGATTATTGTTATTTATATCCAGGAGCCGGTCGAAGAACCTGACCAGACTCCTGGGTATCGTTTGCCGGAAGATGTTACACTTCCGGCAGAAAAAATCGATAGGGATCCGGGCGGTCGGGATCTTATGACACGCTTCCGGGCCCGCAAACAACCTCAAACGAAGGCCTTGTTATACCCATGAAAAAGTGGATTTACAGCATCAGCTCAATATTCAACAGAGCTCGCCAGGCGACGAGCGGCACTCCTCGCGCTGATCTTGCGGAGTCCATGGATGAGTGCGGTTATTCAACTGTGAACTGCTTGCCCCGAGCTTTGTCGAGGGGTTCACTGTGTACTGAAAACTTCCCCCCATACACAACGCGATCGGGTCGCGTTATCCGTTTTGGATCAAAATTGAGTAACTTTCACTCGGAATTGAAAGGTTTGGTCAATGGCATCGGAAATCGTTATCAACACCAACGACTTCGAGACGAGGGTGGCTCTCCTGGAGAACCGCCAGGTCCTGGAGATCTCCGTGGACCGTATCAAGGACCGCGGCATCACGGGGAACATTTACAAGGGCAGGGTCGTTCGGGTCCTACCCGGCATGCAGGCGGCATTTGTTGAAATAGGTCAGGAGCGCGCCGCCTTCCTCCATGCATCGGACATCGTCCTGGACATGGGGGAGTACGCCGAGATGCTCAACGGGGACGACCTCAACGGGGACGACGACTTCCCCATGATAACCTCGTCGGGCCACCCCATCGAGGATCTCCTCAAGGAAGGGCAGGAGGTCCTTGTCCAGGTCACCAAGGAACCCATCGGAACCAAGGGAGCGCGGGTCACCGCCTACATCACCCTGCCCGGCCGTATGCTCGTTCTCATGCCCAACCTTGTCAAGGTCGGGGTGTCGAGGCGTATCCAGGATTCCGGGGAGCGGGAGCGGCTTCGAACTGTCGTTGGCGACCTCAAGCCCAGCGGCGTGGGCTTTATCGTCAGGACTGCCGCTGAAGGGGCCACAGAGGACGAGATCCGCCAGGACATGGATTTTCTCGTCCGGCTCTGGGAAACGATCAAGAAACGCCGTCCCCGGTCCCGCGCCCCGAGCCTCCTTTCCGCGGAACTGGACCTGACGCTGCGGGTCCTGAGGGACCTTTCCAACATCGACATCGAGGCGATTTACGTAGACTCCAGGGATGAGCTGAAGAAGCTCAATGACTTTTCCCGGAAGTTTACCCCCGGCCTCAGGGCTGCGCTGACCCTCTACGAGGAGGAAGAGTTGATCTTCGAGCATTTCGGCGTGGAGATGGAGATCAACCGGGCCCTGGGCAAGAAGGTCTGGCTCAAATCGGGAGGCTACATCGTCATCGACCAGACGGAGGCCCTCACAGCCGTGGACGTCAACACCGGGCGGTTCGTCGGAAAGCGCAACCTTGAAGAAACCATCGTCAAGACCAACATGGAGGCGGTCCAGGAGGTTGTCTACCAGTTGAGGCTCCGCAATATCGGCGGCCTCATCATTATCGACTTCATCGACATGGAAAAGTACGCAAGCCGCAAGAAGGTTTTTTCCGCCCTGGAAGAGGCCCTGAAGGAAGACCGGGCCAAAACCACCATCCTCCAGATCTCCGAGCTCGGTCTCGTGGAGATGACCCGCAAGCGGACACGGGACAACCTTGCCTCCATCATGACCGAACCGTGTCCCTACTGCGAGGGGAAAGGGACCATCAAGTCGCTCCGGACCATCGTTTACGATATCTTCCGCCAGGTCCGGCGGGACGCTCCCGGCCTCGAAGGCAAGCGGGTGATCATCATGGTCCACCCCAAGGTGGCCGACCTTCTCTACGAGGAGGAGAACGAGTACCTGGAGAAGCTGGAGAAGCAGGTGAAGAAGAAGCTGGTGGTGAAGACGGATTACAACATGCACCAGGAACAGTACCAGATCATGGGTTTATAATAGTCCGCCTCATTTATCTTCCTCCCCCTACTGGCCCGACGAAGCATTACGCGAAGGCGGCTGAGGGGGGAGGATCGAGGTGGGGGTGTAGCCATAATCCGGTATCGTTCCTGGTGGCGAGAGCGAAGCGCAAAGCGCAAAGTACGAAGGGAAGGCCCGATAAGGGTCTTTCTCTTCTTGTGTTCAAATCCAGGGATCCATCCCCCGACACCCCGATACACGTGGTGAGCACCTGTCTGCGTGCTTGCCCGCGCGTGGCGCGCAAGCAGGCAACGCACAGGCAGGTAGCGAGAACCGGATCAAGGAGCTTAAGATCGGGCTTGGTATGGAGCGGATGCCTTGCGGGCAGTTTTGGGCCAACGCTGTATTCTTCCGGATCGGCATATTGGCGTACAACCAGTTCCGGATGTTCGAGCTGAAGGTCTTGCCGGAGGATTGGCATCGTCACCAGCTCCGGACGGTGCGTTGGCGATTGTACCAGGTGGCGGGCAAGGTCGTGCGTCACGCCGGTCAGGTATGTTTGAAGGTTCGGCAGGCGTACTATGGTTTGTTCGAGATGATCCGGCGGAGGATCCGGATCGTTGCGATGGCGTAGCGGATAGATCTTACAAAGACGGGGTATGTGTTCCTGAGCCTGCCTGCCGCAGGCAGGGGGCAACCATACCCGAAATCCGCTGATTGGGCCCTTTTGGCCGGGGCTTCGGCGCTGGTCGACAGCACCTGACGGCAATTAGACCGGTTCATCGGACCCAAAACGAAAAAACAGTCTCTCAGACGCGCCGACCGGAGGCCAGACAAAACCAATCTCGGATTTCGGGGGTTCCACCCAGTTGTTGACAACTGGGAGCCGTTTTGGTAAGTAATTCTGTTCCTAATCCAATAGCTATTTTTTGCAGTAATATAGGGAGGCTGGAAGTCATGTATGCAGTTATACAGACCGGCGGTAAACAGTATCGCGTCAACCAGGGCGACATCATCAAGGTGGAAAAACTGGCCGCCGACGTCGGATCAAAGGTGGATTTCGACCATGTTCTCCTCGTGGGTGAGGGGCCTGAGGTCAAGGTAGGGAGCCCGACAGTGGCCGGCGCCATGGTTTCCGGCACCGTGGTCGAACAGGACCGCCACCGGAAGATCATCGTCTTCAAGATGAAACGGCGCAAAGGTTACCGGCGCAAGCAGGGGCACCGCCAGGATTACACGGGTGTCCGCATCGAGACGATCTCCGGTTAACACAGTTTTTTTAGGATCAACAGTCCATGCAGCCGGGTCCTGTGTAACGGTTATCCCGGGCGTGAGAAACGGTTTAGATCCGCGAGTAATACCCAAAATCTGCACGACACGATCGGTTTTCGGGATTTTGGGTAAAGGAGATAGGAAATGGCTCATAAGAAAGCTGGCGGAAGTTCCAATAACGGGAGAGACTCCCAATCGAAACGCCGGGGCGTTAAACGGTTTGCAGGCGAATTTGTCCGCGCGGGTAATATCCTCGTACGCCAGTGTGGCACCAAGATCCACGCAGGCAGCAACGTCGGGCTGGGCAGGGACTATACCCTCTTTGCCAAGGTCGACGGGATCGTCAAGTTCGAGCGCAAGGACAAGAGCCGCAAGCAGGTCAGCGTCTACGGGATCGAGTAGCACCTTCCCCACCGCCCGCGACCGATGAGATTCATCGACCGCGTCAAGATTTTCGTGGAATCGGGGGCGGGCGGTGACGGCTGCGTCAGTTTTCGAAGAGAAAAATTTGTACCCCGCGGAGGCCCCGATGGAGGAGATGGCGGCCGAGGCGGGGATGTTTTTATCCGCACGGACCCCCACCTTTCCACACTCATCGATTACCGTTACAAACATGAATACCGGGCCGGATCCGGAGCCCATGGCATTGGTGCGAAAAGAACGGGCAAGGACGGAGAACCTGTCGTTCTAAGGGTTCCCCCGGGTACCCAGATCATTGACGCCGGCACCAGGGAGATCCTCGCCGATCTCACAGAAGGCCAGTTCCTGGCTGCGGCCGGTGGGCGGGGCGGGTGGGGGAACGTCCACTTTGCCACACCCACCCTGCAGGCCCCGAGGATCAGCAAACCGGGCAAGCCTGGAGTTTCCAGGGAGCTGGTCCTGGAACTCAAGCTGATCGCCGACGTCGGCATCGTGGGAATGCCTAACGCTGGTAAATCCACCCTCATTTCGCGTATCTCGGCGGCCCGTCCCAAGGTGGCCGACTACCCCTTCACGACCCTGGTTCCCAACCTGGGGGTCGTCCGGGCTGGTGAGGAGCACAGCTTCGTGGTGGCGGACGTCCCCGGCCTGGTGGAGGGTGCTCACGAAGGGGTGGGCCTCGGACACCAGTTTTTGCGGCACGTGGAGAGGACCTCGGTGATTCTCCACCTGATCGGCCTGGCCCCTGGTGACGAGGACCCGGTTCTGGCGTGGCGAACGGTACGGCACGAGCTTGAACGTTACGCGGCCGATCTCGCAGGGAAGGAGAGCCTGGTAGCCCTCAACAAGATCGACCTGCTGGGGGCCGAAGAGACGGGAGAGATCGCCGCGAGGTTCCAGGAGGAGACCGGGATCGCACCCCTTCTCATCTCTGCCGCGGCGAGCCAGGGACTCAACCCCCTGGTGGGGAGGCTTTCGGGGATGGTCGAAAAGGCCAGGGGGTTAAAAGATGGGTGATATCAGACGTCGGCTGCTGAAGGGTCGGAAACGGGTAGTGGTAAAGCTGGGCAGCCTGGTGCTGGCCTCACCCGACGGCGGGGTCGACCAGGATCTGCTGAACAGGCTGGCCGACGAGGTTGCGGCCCGGGACAGGGGTGACCGGGAGTTCATCATTGTCAGCTCGGGTGCCATCCTCATGGGGATGCAGGAGATGAGCCACCTCGAGCAGCCCAGGACTATCCGGACCAAACAGGCTTTGGCGGCTGTGGGGCAGAATCGCCTCATGCAGGCCTACGCCGAAGCGCTGGGCCGTCACAGGATCAAGGTCGGGCAGGTTCTCCTCACCAGCGAGGGACTCGAGAACCGCCACCGGTTCGTCCTTTCCCGCGATACCATGGAAGAGCTGCTGAAGATGGGAGTCGTTCCGATCATCAACGAGAACGACACGGTTGCTGTTGACGAGATCCGGTTCGGCGACAACGATTTCCTGGCTTCCATGGTGGTCAACCTCACCGACGCCGACCTCCTGGTCATCCTCACAACCACCGAAGGGCTTTTCGACCGCGATCCCAGGCTGGGAGAGGGAAACCTCGTCGAGGTGGTTCAGGAGGTCGACGAGAAGATCGAGGATATGGCGGGAGGACCGGGAGAGGCCGGAAGCGGGGGGATGTCGTCCAAGGTGCTGGCGGCCAAGCGGACGGCCCGGATGGGAGTGCCCACAGTCGTTGCCGACGGCAGACATCCGGGAGTTCTCACACGGATCCTTGAAGGGGAACCTGTGGGTACCTTGTTCCTGCCGTCGGAGGAAAAGATGGCCTCCAGGAAACACTGGATCGCCTACTCGGGAAAACCGAGGGGCACTCTGGTGATCGACGACGGGGCCGTAAAAGCGCTCACAACCATGAAGAAAAGCCTTCTTCCTGCGGGTGTCCGGGAAGTGACCGGTGAGTTCGAGAAGGGCTCCATGGTCCAGTGCGTGGACAGCTCCGGGCGCGAGATCGCCAGGGGGGTCACCTGTTTTTCCTCCATGCAGATCCGGCAGATCATGGGCCTTCACAGCGACCGGATCGATTCAGTCCTCGGAGCCTGCCCGGGGGAGGAAATTATCCATCGAGACGACCTCGTAATTTCTGAATAGGTCTCGATGGGATTTCACATTTCACATTCCAAATTTCAAAAAGTGCATACTGTTGCGGCTTTACTTGAAAGATGAAATTTGATGACTTCGCAAAAAGTCATCAACGCGCCCCGCGCGGGGCGCCCAAATCAATGACTCACTCCGTAAGTCA